>DCHG01000011.1:29001-31461 GCA_002315595.1 Clostridiales bacterium UBA1758
CACTGATATGAGTTTTATGTTCGACAACTGCCAAAGCGTTACCTATCTCGACGTTGATGGATTCGATACTTCCAAAGTCACCGATATGGAATGTATGTTCCAAGCCTGCGATATGCTAGACGGACTTGACGTGAGTGGCTTTAATACATCCAATGTCGAAAATATGAATTGTATGTTCGGCGGTTGCGAATCGTTGACAGAACTGAATGTCAGTAATTTCGATACCGCCAAGGTTACTGATATGGGACTTATGTTTAGCAGTTGTGCAAAAGTCCCGGCTTTGGATGTCAGTGGATTCGACACCGCGAAGGCTGTCGACATAGGCGGTATGTTCCGTGGTTGTGAATTGATCACTGAATTGGCGGTCGACAATTTCATTACAACCAACGTTACCGATATGAGTGGTATGTTCGATGGTTGCAAGTCACTGCTATCGCTGAATTTGGAAAATTTCAATACCTCCAAGGTTACTAATATGTATAATATGTTTGGCCTTTGCGAGAGTTTGACCACGCTTGATCTCAGCAGTTTTGACATGTCGAAGGTTACCGAGATCAATTGTATGTTCCAGGATTGTTCAAAATTGAAATCGATAAAATTCAGCGACATCGCTACATCGAGCCTTACCAATATCGCGAACCTTTTCGTTGGCTGTAAGGAGTTGACAACGGTCAATCTCACCGCTTTCGACACATCCAAGGTGAAATCCATGTACAATGTGTTCGGAGAATGCGAAGCACTGGCAAAGTTGGATCTTACGAGTTTTGATATGTCAAGTGTCAAAAATGCAGAAAAAATGTTTGAGAATTGCAAAAAACTTAAAAATATCTATGTCGATCCTACGAAATTCGTCGTTCCCGAAACGGCTAGCAGTGATTATATGTTCAATGGTTGTGAGAGTTTGACGTATTATGTTGAACGCCTTGACAACAACGCTCAGTACGCGTTTGTCGGCGAAGGCGGATATTTGTCGGTAAAAGAAAATTAATTCCGTCCCGTAAACCAATTAAACTCGATCGTCCGATCAATCGGAGTAACATCCGAAAATATCGTACAGCACGAATACCACGTGCATAGTTGTTTCGATGTTGGGTTTACACCTGGCTGTGTGGGCTTTTCTGGCGGGAAAAGTTCGGCTGAGACACGGCTCGACGAAATGCAAAATCAGGAGAGAGCATTTCAACGCGTTGCCCTTATTCGCGCTCCGTCGATGAGGGCAACGCATCAAAACTCGAAACACAAAAAAGGGCTGATACCGATGTATCAGCCCTTTTTATATTGCAAAATTATGCGGCGTACGTCAAATTCGCCCGTCCGTCAAATTCGCCCGTCCGTCAAATTCGCCCGTCCGTCGCCTTCAACCATTCGTCGGCAATCAGCGCGTGACCGGCAATGGTCGGGTGCGTGCCGTCCCATATGAAATACTCCATTCTCGATTTTTCCGCTTCACGCTGAATTCTGTCATAAAGCGGAACGAAAACATCTGCCTTGCTTTCGGCGATCTCCTTCGCTTTTTTGCGGACCAAACCGATCGCCTCCACACGGTAATTACATCTTTCGACGGTGTCATTTCTGTCAGGGCGAGGAAAAGCAGGCTCGCAGTCGGGGTGCGGAGTGTAGCGGTAATCGAGATGCGTTTTGTCAATGGGAAAATAGAACGGCTCGAGAATCACGATCCTGATCCCGGAAAGGGCTTCCTTTGTGATGTCGATCGCCCGATTGAGGTTTTCGGCGTATTCCCGCGCAACTTCTTCGACGGTTTTCCCTTCGTCAAAACCGTGGTTGCAGTCGTTTGTCCCGTCAAGAAGGCTTAAAACGGTCGGCTTGTTGTCGATCACATCCTCCTGCCATTTTTCAAGAAGACGCGCCATCGTGAAGCCTGAATAGGCCTTGTTGATGAATTTCGGCATTTCGGCGGCATTTTCAAGTGCGAGTTTTGAGGCGACGATCGACTGGTATCCGTGACCGAAAATGTGATTGCAGTCCATGCAAAGACCGCGATTTCCGTGCGTGATCGAGTCACCTGAAAAGAGAACGGTATCGTACGAATGAAGTTTCATCATGGAACACTCCCTTTTGTGCGCGATTTGCATTTTATTTTGATTATACACCAAAATCACCGGAAAATCAAAAATCGGTAATGACGGAGAAAGGGGCTAAATTCGGTATAATTGAACATCAAGCAAAAAAGAGCAGGCAAGTGCCTGCTCAGAAGAAAATGCTCGATCTACATCCAGCCCAAAGGTGACTGTATTAAGAGTTTTGTTGCTAACAATTCATTCTCATCATATTGTTTTTGAGAAATATAGCCTTTAAAAAGTTTCAATTTATTGACATCATTATAAAGGGCATAAGCGTATGTCAATGAAAAACAAAAGTGGAAATAAGGCTTAAATACCTTATTTCCACTCAATATGGTTGCGGGAGAAGGACTTGAACCTCCGGCCTCCGGGTTATGAG
>DCHG01000011.1:31494-57818 GCA_002315595.1 Clostridiales bacterium UBA1758
ACTGCTCTACCCCGCGATATTCATTTTTGATGCTCATATATAATACCACGCGGGAGGGGATTTGTCAAGGGTTTTTCTTTGACAACATCCGACTTCTTTTTTTACGGCAAGTTTACACCTTTCCTCTTGTAAAAATCCGCACAGACGCGTATAATCATTTTATACAAAATGTTAGGAGAATTTTTATGAAAAAGATTATTTCCGTTTGTCTTGCAATTCTGATGATCGGCACGCTTTGCATTTCCTGTACAAAAAAGCAATCCACCTATACTGCCGAGATCGATGTCAAAAACTACGGCAAGATTGTCCTTGAACTGAATGCCGATGTCGCACCGATCACCGTTGAAAACTTTGTTACCCTCGCCCAGGACGGCTTCTACGATGGGCTGACCTTTCACCGCGTGATCAACGGCTTTATGATTCAGGGCGGCGATCCCGAAGGTACCGGCTACGGCGGATCCGACAAGACTATCAAGGGCGAATTTGCCCTCAACGGCGTGGATAACACCATTTCCCATATCCGCGGTACGATCTCTATGGCGCGTAGCAGTCAGGGCTATGACACCGCGTCATCTCAGTTCTTTATCGTCCATGAGGACTCTACCTTCCTCGACGGTCAGTATGCCGCATTCGGCACTGTGATCACCGGCATGGAAGTCGTCGACGCTATCGCCGAAAACACCCCGGTGCAGGATGACAACGGCACTGTCGCCGCCGAAGATCAGCCGATCATCGAATCCATCGTCATCAGTTAAGCCGATCCTTCTTTTCGCGGTATTTTCTGCGTGTTGCGTCACCACCGCGCAAATGTCGCTCGGCTTTGTTTTCGTCGAGTACCCGCTTGACGTCGAGATATAACGCACGATCGAACTCGGATAATCGCTCGACAATGTCCTTATGTACGGTGGATTTTGAAATGTAAAACCGTTTTGCTGCTTCCCGCACGGTACTTTTGTTCTCGATGACGTATTTGGCGAGTGCGATTGCACGCTCCTCAATATACGGCTTTGCCATATGACATTCCCCCTTCATCAAAATGTATGCGGTGGGGGAGTCGTGTATGTCCGATCTTTTATGGAGGGTTTGAAAATGACCTGTATCGAACTTCTTGATCATTTGAAAAAACTTGCCGATCCGCAGATTGCATCCAGATTTGTTCAGACGGACGGTAGCATCCTCACCTGCGATCATATCAAAGCCGGCGATCCGAACCGCGAAGTCAAAAAGATCGCCGTTGCGATGTTTCCCACGCCGGAGGTCATCAAGAACGCGACCGAATACGGTGCGGATCTTCTGATCGTCCACGAGCCTACCTACTACAATCACTGGGACAATGAACTGCCGAATCTTGCGGCGGAACTGAAACAACAGTTGATCGAGCAAAGCGGACTGACCATCTTCCGTTTGCACGATTATGCGCACGCTCGCGCAAACGATCTAATCTATGAGGGCGAAATGAAACTTCTCGACCTGAAAGGTCACAAGGACGGCGGAAATTACGCCCACAACACCTTTGTCCTTGACGAGCCGATGACGGCGCGTGAACTTGCCAAACGTTGTGTGGAAAAACTCGGTGCCGAGCATGTCCGTATTGCGGGTTGTACCGATAAACCGGGCAAAAAGATTCGCTGTTCCTTCGGTGCCGCGGGTTGCGTATGGGATGAGATCGGCGACTGTGATTTCTATCTCACGGGGGAGATCAGCGAGTGGGCGGATGCGGAATATGCCCGTGATATGGCACAATTCGGCTACAACAAAGCCATCATCGTCCTCACGCATGAGGTTTCCGAGCGTGCGGGCATGATGCTTCTTGCCGAACAATTACGTGCGATGTACCCGGATATCGAAGCACAATATTTTGAATCCGGCGCAGTCTATTCCTACGTCAACTGATGAATAGAAGTCTGCTTTGTCCGCCACGGAGCGACCTGATGAAGTTGTTTGCGGTCGTTGCAATGCTCGTTGATCACACGGCTTGTGTCTTCGGGGATCGCTTTCCGACTACGATCGCGGGCGATCTGTATTATTGGATGCGCGTTTTCGGACGGCTTGCGATGCCGATATTTGCGTATTATGCCGCCGTCGGAGCAACCCACACAACCGCCCCGAAAAAATATCTGCTTCGACTGCTGATCTTCGCCGTCGTTGCCGAAATTCCGTTCTATCTTGCCTTCCGGGAACACGGCAATGTCATCGCAACGATGTTTTTGGGTGTGCTGGCTTGCCTGACGATCCGCGGTGCGTGCGGAAAAGCCGTGCCGCAGAAGATATTTGCGGCATTGGTCGGATTGGCGTGTATCTATATTGCTATGGAAGTGGGGACGGATTACGGCTGGTACGGTGTGACGATGATCCTCGGTTTTTACATTTGCGGACGCGGTCATCTTTTGGCTTGTATCGTCCAGTGCATGATCGCCGCACTGTATTATTCACGCGGCGGAAGCCCGATCCAAATGTATTCGCTTTTGGCGTTGCCGCTGATTGTTTTTTTTGACGAGTATGGCGACAAACTTCCGTCAATTCGGTTGGGAAGGTATTTTTTCTATATTTTCTATCCGACACACCTTGCCGTACTGTGGCTGATCTATCAGATCATATAAAACCAGATCTTGACGACGAGTGCCGCCATGATTGCTCCCGCAACGTCCCCGATGAGGGCGGCGGGAACGGCATGGCGGCTTTTTTTGATGCCGACGGAGCCGAAATAGATGCCGACGGCGTAAAAGGTCGTTTCACTTGAACCGAGCATGACCGCCGCAGTCCTGCCGATCATACTGTCGGCACCGTGCGCGGAAATGATCTCACTTGCCACCGCAAGAGCGCCGGAGCCGGAAAGGGGACGGATCAGCATCAGTGGGACAACTTCACGTGATATTCCGACGAGATCGGTCAGCGGACCGAGCAGGTCGACGAGGATTTCGAGCGCACCCGATGCACGGAGCATATAGACCGCAGAAAGCAAGGCGACAAGCGACGGCAGGATGCGATAGAGAACCCCGATGCTTTCACGCGCACCCGAGGTGAGCGCGTCGAACAGATCGACCTTTTTGCTCATTGCGTAAATGGCTACCGAGGCAAGGATCAGCGGGATGAAGATCGCCGTCATCGTTTCGCCATCAGCCTCGCCGACAAAACTCCCGCAGAAAGCGCGGCAAGACTCGTGATCCAAACAGGAACGAGAATGTCGAACGGCTCCGTTGCTCCGAGAGATCCGCGTACGGCGGCGATCGTCGTCGGAATGAGTTGGATCGACGAAGCGTTCAGCACCACGAGCATACACTGATCGGCGGTGGCGGTGTCACCATTCTTCATTTTTCGCATGGCGGCAAGACCGAATGGGGTTGCGACATTGCCGAGTCCGAGAAGATTTGCCGAAACATTGGCACTGATCGCTTCTATGACGGCGGGGTTGTTGCGCTGATTCGGGAATAGACGATCGAGCAGGGGACGAAGGAGTTTTGCGATCTTTGCGTTGATGCCGCTTCGACGCATGGTTTCCATCACACCTCCCCAAAGAAGCATTGCGCCGGCAATGCCGACGACCGTGTTTACTGCGGCGGAGGCACCCTCGATTGCCGCGGCGCTGGTTGCGGTCAAATTTCCCGTAAAGACTGCACAAACGAGCGAAACAACGACGATTCCCGCCCAAAGATAAGATAGCAATCCCATTCCTCCCACGAAAAAGACTGAATCAATCTATGCGTGAACTCGGCAATTGATACGCAAATCGGCGGTTTATTCGGAAATGCCGTGAAGAGAAGATCAATTTGTTGTGAATAATTTGAAAATATCGCTAAATTGTCTTGCATTTTCCGAAAATCCTGCTACAATACTAGTATAGAACTAATTTGGAGGTGTAAATCATGGCATATAAAATCAGTGACGCTTGCATCAGTTGCGGTTCCTGCGCGGCCGGTTGCCCGGTTTCCTGCATTACCGAAGGCGATGGCAAGTACGTTATCGACGCCGATTCCTGCGTTGAATGCGGTTCCTGCGCGGCTGGCTGCCCGGTCGAAGCGATCTCCCTCGACTAATTTCATTTGAAATGAAGTAAAAACCTTCTGAAAGCAGTTTCAGAAGGTTTTTATTATCTCGGTGTATTTATGAAAACTTTTGATCGACTTGCGGGCGGCGTAACATTGATTCAGGATAGCCGCTTTTTCAAAATGGGGCAGGATTCCGTTCTTTTGGCGGATTTTGCCAAACCGCGGAAATCCGAAACAATCTGCGAACTTGGCTGTGGGAACGGTTGCGTTTCGATCTTAATGTACCTCCGTACCCCGGAGTCGAAGATCACGGCGGTTGAAATTCAGCCGGAGGTCGCCGATCTTGCTCGTGAAAATGTGGCGACAAACGGGCTTTCCGAACGGATTTCAGTGGTCAATGCGGACTTGCGCGAATTTGAGGGCGTGTACGACCTTGTCGTCTGCAATCCGCCGTATCAGCCGGTCGGTACGGGTAAGCCGCGTACGAGCGAATACGAACGCATTGCCGTGACAGAACAGTGTTGCACGCTTGCCGATGTTGCCGAAGCCGCCGCAAGACTTCTTCGGTGGGGCGGGAGATTTGTCTGCGTCTGTCGGACGGAACGATTGGCAGAGTTTATGGGTGTGCTTTCCCGAAACGGCGTGGAGCCGAAGGTACTTCGGCTGGTCGCAAAGAATTCGAAATCCTCGCCGACACTGTTTCTTTTGGAATGTAGACGTGGCGGGGCGCCGTCGTTGAAGATTCTGCCGACGCTTTTTACAAGAGACGGCGACGGGGAAAGCGACGAACTAGCCGCGATCTATTCGTCGTGGGAAAAATAAATATCAAAAATAAAAAATAACCCTTTACAAATCGAAATAAGTATGATATTATAATAACAATTCTTATTATTGATTTGATAGAGGGGAATTCGATGCAAACCGTACATAAGCACAGCAAAAAGCGCGAGGCGATCCTCACACTGCTGCGCGGAACGGATGTTCATCCGGATGCCGAATGGATCTACGAGCGTTTGAAGCCCGAAATTCCGGATTTGAGCCTTGGCACCGTGTACCGCAATCTGTCCGTTTTCAAACAGGAAGGTACCGCGATCAGTTGCGGTGTAATTCAGGGTCACGAACATTTCGACGGTCGTGTCGATCCGCATCCGCATTTCGTGTGTGATCATTGCGGTGCGGTCATCGATGTCAAATGCGACGATGTGATCTCCGAATTGCAACAAAGGATCAGTCAAACCGATGAATGTGAAATCACCGGCCATTCACTTGTATTCCACGGGTTTTGTAAAACCTGTCGAAATAAATAATATATTTTCCGAATTGGAGGAGAAAAAATGAAAAAGTTTGTTTGTTCTGTTTGCGGTTATGTTTATGAGGGCACTGCGGCTCCCGAGGCTTGCCCGGTCTGCAAGGCTCCCGCATCCAAGTTCAATGAAATGGTTGCCGATGTCGCTTACGCCACCGTTCACAATGTCGGTGAAGGTGCAAAGGATAAGGTCGAAGCCGATGTTTACGGTGGCCTTGTCGAAAACTTCAACGGCGAATGCTGCGAAGTCGGTATGTACCTTGCCATGAGCCGCGTTGCCGAGCGTGAGGGCTTCCCGGAGATCGCCGAAGCCTATAAGCGTTACGCTTTCGAAGAAGCCGAACACGCCGCCAAGTTTGCCGAACTCCTCGGTGAAGTCGTCACCACTTCCACCAAGAAAAACCTCGAACTCCGTGCCGCCGCTGAAAAGGGCGCCTGCGAAGGCAAGTTCAAACTCGCCAAGAGAGCCAAAGAACTCGGCTATGACGCCATCCACGACACCGTCCACGAAATGGCGAAGGACGAGGCCCGTCACGGCTGTGGCTTCGAAGGCCTTCTCAAAAGATTTTTCTAAGTCGAAAATAGTCCGATAACACGCATAATCGGAGGAGAGGGAGAAATCCCTCTCCTTTTTTTCATGCCAACGCAATGTTGCTGCAAGAAAATCAGAGCATTAACCCTTTACATTCCCACATGGAATTTGTATAATTAAATTAACGAATTGTGAAAGAAAATCGAGCATCGCAATGCTCCGAGCAAGGGAGGAAGTCATGAAGCCGTTCAAAACATCCGTGCCGATCATCAACGAGATGATCACCGCCGAAAACCGTCCGCATTTGCTTGATATGCTCAAACGCGGCAAGGTGGAACGTGTATTTCTTTGTTTTTTGGGCGTGTATGCCTGCGACATTGCGGCGTTGCACGAAAATATTGACTATTTCCACGACAACGGTATTGAGGTCGGACTTTGGGTAGGTCACACCCTCGGTCATGTCGGCGACGAGTTTGCCTTCGACGAAAAGGATATGGATTTTCAGCCGATTGTCCGCCGTGACGGTAAGCCGTTCAAAAACACGTTCTGCCCGTATGATGAAAAATTCCGTGTGTCCATCGGCGATAAACTTGTCGAGATCCTACGTGACGCATATGTGAAATTCGTCATGTTCGACGACGACTGCACGCTCTCGCAAAAGGGCTTCGGTTGCACCTGCGAGAAGCATCTGCACAAAATGTACGAACTTTTGGGCGAAGAAATCCCGCGTGATGAACTCGCGAAAAAAGCATTCTCCGGCGGAGAAAACCGTTACCGTACCGCGTGGATGCAGGCGCAGGCGGATTCGATCACGACCTTTGCCGAAAGCATCCGCAAACGAGTCGATGAAGTTCGCCCCGACATTTCACTTTCCATTTGCACCGTCACGGCGCATTGGAGTTTCGACGGGCTCGACAATTTTAGCCTCTGCAAGATGCTTGCGGGCGAAAAT
Source organism: Clostridiales bacterium UBA1758 (assembly GCA_002315595.1). GTDB lineage: Bacteria > Bacillota > Clostridia > Oscillospirales > UBA1758 > UBA1758. The sequence continues at coordinate 38,271 of DCHG01000011.1, forward strand.
CTGCCATTCAACCGCCTGCACGGTGCGCCCTATTGGGCGAACGGCGGCGAGACCGCGATGGCGTTTCCGTTCGAAACGGCGAGAATGTTCTCGGCATTCTATCGTGAAAAGGGGATCGAGGTCTTTGCCGAGGGCGACGTCTATCCGCGTCCGCGTACCAACTGTTCGGCGAGCCGTCTGGAACTCTACGACGCGGTCATTCACGCCGACGGCGGTTACGACGGAATTCTAAAATATATGGTCAGTTACACGCATCACCCATATCAGGAACAGGGATATATCGACCGTCATGTTCGCGATCTACCTGCGTTTGAGAAGGTGCGTGAATTCTTTGACGGGGGCGCGAATGTCGGCGTCAATATCCGTGTGGCGAGCAACCTTGCGTGGAAGGTCGACATGGACGACGACATTGAAATGTTCAACCCGACCGATTTGAATGCCTTCCCACGTTGTATGGGATTGACTTCGCCGGATGCAGGTAACCTGATCAGCCAGAGTGGGGTTCCGACGGTCTATAACAAAAATTCCCTCTGCGACGGTATTTTCGGTGAAAATGCGAGGCATTTTGACATTGATACGGTCGAAAAAGGCGCGATCCTCGATGCAAAGGCGGCGAAGATATACACGCAGAATGGTGCGGACGTCGGCATTGCAGAAATAGGCGAAATGAAGGATGTGCGCATCTTTGCCGTGCGTGAGCCGCAATTCATCGACGGTGATCATCTGATCCAAAACAACTCCGCGGTGACGCTTGTCATGAATGCGAAACTCAAAGCGGGTTGCAAGCCGGTCTTAATCGGACGTGCTCTTGACCGAGATGTCATTCTCGGCTACACCTACGAAAATGCGTCGGGCAAGAAGTTCCTTGTCTTTTTGATGGATGGCTTCCGCCTGAATATCCGTAATAGCCCGATCTGCGGATGTTATGCGATGCAAAGGGTGATGAAGCGCGAAATTCCGTGGCTTTCGGGCAAGGCGCTGCCCGTACTTGTGGGCGACACGCCGAATCTGTATATGATGGTGCGTGAAACCGTGGATTGTATGTCGATCCTGCTGTGCAATTCAAGCGAGGATCTGATCATGGAGCCGAAATATCTGCTTTCCGACGAATTCAAGAGTGCGGAATGTGTGAACTGCAATGTGAAACTCAACGGCAGACAACTCGAATTTGTCGGTGACATCCCGGCATTCGGCTTTGTCACGGTGAAACTGAAAAAGTAAGGAGCGTCGAAAATGAAGGTTTTGGCAATCGGCAACAGTTTTTCGCAGGATGCGACGCGTTATCTGCACCAAATAGCACGTGCGGACGGGTATGATTTGGATGTGACCAATCTGTACATCGGCGGATGCCCGCTTGCGTATCATTACGGCAACACGCTTTCGAATGAAAAGACCTATTCACTGGAATTCAACGGCGTCACAACGGGATTTTCCGTATCAATTCGGGATGCACTCGAATCGGGCGGCTTTGATAAATACGATGTTGTTACCGTTCAGCAGGTCAGTCATTTGAGTTTCCGCCCAGAAACATTCCACCCCTATATCGAGCGTTTGGCGGAATTCATTCGCAAATACATTCCGTCGGCGAAGTTGATGGTGCATGAAACATGGGCGTATTTGAAGGACTCCGAAACGCTGAAAAAATACGGTTTTGACACGCCGGAAACGATGTTTGACGCCGTTGATAGATCCTACCGTCAGGCAGTGAAGGATATTTCCGCTGACGGCATGATACCTTCGGGTGCGGCATTCCGCGAAATGATGAACGAAGGAATTTACGACCTGCACCGTGACGATATTCACGCAAGCCTCGGTTTCGGCCGCTATATACTCGGCTTGGTTTGGTATGAAACCCTGACCGGGCGATCCTGCATCGGCAATACCTTCCGCGATTTTGATGAAGAAATCTCCGAACAACGCGTCCTTTTAGCACAGAAGGTCGTTCACGCACTTGTCGGGAAGGAATTAATATAATCAAAGAATTTTTCAACTAATGCTTGATTTAGTTGATATAATATTATATAATAGTTAAAAATTCAACTAATGGAGGAGAACATGGATTATCAAACACTGAATTTGTTGTTCCGATGCAACAAAGAACTCAGCCATCAGAGGTTGGGTGAATTTGGTTTTAACGATACAGAATGTATGATTTGTTTCTGTGTAATCAACAACAAGAACTTTTCGCAGGACGACGTTTGCCGTGCGTTGCATATCGACAAAACGACCATGACCAAGTCGGTGCAAAATCTTGAGGCGAAAAAGATGCTGACACGCAAATGCGACAAGGTGGATCACAGAAAAAAGATCCTGAGTGTGACCGCAAAGGGCAAAAAATGTGTTGATGCGATGATGGAATATCATAACGAATGGATCAAATCGATCGCGGAATGTATGACCGCGGACGAACAAAAACAGTTTGACGAATACTTACTGCGTATTCTTCACGAAATGGAAAAGCAGGTCGCTGAAAACGAAGCGGCGGAAAAGGCAAAGAAATCGAAATAATCATTGAAATTTCTTTACTTCGATCGAAAAGTAAATCTTTTTACGACCTCGGACATTCCGAGGTCGTTTTTTGTATTGACGGAAGACGGGAAATGAAGTATGATAATGGTTAAGAAGGGAAGCGAAACGATATGAAAAAAGTATGTGTGATCGGGTGCGGTGTGATCTGTGAAAACCACCTCAAACCCCTTTCCGAAATGAAGGATATTGCGCTTGCTGGCGTGTGCGACGTCATCCGTGAACGCGCCGATGAAAAAGCGAAAAAGTACGCGACGACCGCTTATTACGACTATCAGTCGATGATCGAAACGGTGAAGCCCGATGCGGTGCATTTGTGCCTGCCGCACTATCTGCACAGTCCTGTTGCCGTTTGGTGTATGGAACATGGCGTCGACGTCCTTTGCGAAAAGCCGATGAATTCGAGTTATGCGGGCGCACTTGCGATGAAAAAAACCGCGGACGCAACGGGCAGAAAACTGGGCGTGATCTTTCAAAACCGCTATAATTCCGGCAGTGTTCTTGCCAAGTAGGTGATCGAGGAAGGAAAACTAGGTAAAATCGACTCGATCGACGGACTTGTGATGTGGAAACGCGATGAAGCGTACTACAATAACGGTACATGGCGTAAGGATTATTCCACCGCGGGTGGCGGCGTAATTATCAATCAGGCGATCCATACGCTGGATCTGATCCGCTGGCTGGCAAACAGTGAGGTCGAAAGCGTCAAGGGTACGGTCTCGCACCATGGCGATACCACGGCGGAGGTCGAAGACACCACGGAAGGCATCATCCGCTTTGCCAATGGCATCCGCGGACTGTTCTATTTCACGATCAATAATTTTGCTGACGAAAGCATCGTCGTCCGCGTTCACGGTGAAAAAGGCAGTCTTGCCGTCGAAGGCGGTCGCTGTAAGGTGACCTATAACGACGGTCGTGAGGAGGTCGACGAGCCGGATTTAAGTGAATTCTGCGGTGCAAAGGCGGTTTACGGTGCGTGCCACCCGGTACAGATCGCCGAATATTACACCGAAGGCAGTGAGCCTCTTGTCCGTCGCACGATGGAAGAAGCCCTGAAAACGCAGAAACTGATCCATGATATCTTTGCATCCGCGGGATGCCCGAAAGAGTAAACAAACCCCCTGATAGGAACGGTTTTTCCGAATCATATCAGGGGGTATTTTTGTTATTGTTGGTGTTTTTTCGACATATACCGAATCGTTTGTTCGATGAGTTTCAATTCTTCGCTATTCAAATGCAACAATTCGTCGGCGACGCTTTCGACATTGGAATTGATCGTTTTGCCGGAAAGAACATAATCTGCGCTGAGTCCCAAAACCGAACATAGTTTTGAAAGATTTTCGGGGCGGATCGCTTTTTTTCCAAGTTCCAAGTTGGAGATCATTTGCGTGGAAACATCCATTTTTTCCGCTAATTCTTCCTGAGTCATCTTCAATGCCTTGCGCCTTGCGTAGATACGTTGACCCATTCTGTAATAAAATTCTTTCTCTGACAAATTTAATCACCCCAATATAGTATATCGCAACATTATTATAATAGCCATAGGCGATAAAATTTATCATCCATAAAATAATTATATTGACAAATTATACCTATGGATGTATTATATAGTCATAATCAGTCCTATAAGCGGAGTAACGAGGGGACTTGCTTATGGGGGAAAGAAGGAAAATATGATGAAAATGATCCTCAAAGCGTATGCAATTTCACTTCTCGGCATTCTTTCAATCATCGCACTCGCGTTCCCGATCTACTCTCTTTACGGCAATGCTTTTGGCTCCGGATGGACGGTTATCAGCAATCCGAGTGGATTTCAGGCGATCAAGGACAGTTTTTTTGTCATCTTTTTGATCATCGGTCCGGCAATTCTTGTCGCAATGGATTTTGTAAGCGCACTTGCCAAGTATAAAGGAAAACTCGCCATTGCGATTCCGGTCGTTTGCATTGCGTGCCTGTTCATTGCTTACTTCATGACGAAAAATGCGGTTTTGGCAAGGAATGGCATAGAATTATTCGGGGATTATGTTAAAGACTATATCAGGAGCGGATTCGGCTTTGGCTTTGTTATTGCCCTGCTTTCTTATCTTGCAACCATTGTTGCCGGCGCGGTACAGTACCACGGCTATTCGCTTGACAAGGCGGGCATCGACAAACTCAAAAAAGAAAGCGTGAAATTTGCGGAATATGCCAAGACGAAGGCGGAAGAAAAGTCCGCCGAAATTGCAAAAGTCGCCGAAGAAATAAAAAACAAGGCGGAAGAATCGGCAAACAAAGCCGAGGAAACCGCGTCGGAAGCGTCCGCTGAAAACGAAGAAAAATAGGTGCAAAATGAAAAAAATCATTGCATATTTTCTGACGGCGATTTTGTGTCTTGGGCTGGTGTCCTGCGGTGCAAAAGAAAACGCGGCAACATCCATCGAAGGAACGTATTGCGTTACCGATGAATTGATCGGCGTTTTTTTCGGCACGGTACAACTTTTTAAAGGCGGAACGTATCGCTATTCGAATAACGAAGCGGAAAATGTGGTATCCGAAACCGGGAAATATGTCATTGGTGACGGAAACAGCGTTTATTTCACCGCTGATGAGGATGTTGAATTTCCGTCTGCGATCCTTTCCAATGCAAGTTGGAAGTACGACAAAACGGCAGATATTTTGCTTTGTGAGTACGACGGTACGACTTATAAATGGATGACGACGGAAAAAGAATTGAAAGTCGTCGTTGTGGCTGAGGATGAAGAATCAGAAGCAGAAGTAATAACGGAAACCAATACACTTTTCACAGGTCGTTATGAGTTTACTGAAAACAGATATTTGTATAAATTGTCAAGTGTTCGCAGGTTTTTACTAAAGTGTTATACTGAAAACGGTTTTTCAGGTACAATGTCAGTTGTGCTTGATTTTTCGATAGATGGTTCGTGTTCTTTTTATATGGTGGCTGACGGTGAAGGTTACTTGCTCGGCATAGCCCAATATACATTCGGAGACAACGGCGTAGTCTATTTTTCAATCGTAGATGACCCGGAGGATATCATTATAGAATACACAAAAAAAGATTGGAAATACGATAGAACAGCTGATTTGTTCGTAATGAACTATGATAATGATAAAGTGACACTAATGAAATTCAATGAGAATTTTACATTGTATTCAGACGAAACTGACACAAATTCGGATTCTTCCGCCACTCAGCATAAATCCGGCAACGATGACGATGCGCTGAAAGCCGCAAAAGCCCAAGGCGATTGGGTGGAAGATTATATTGCGACGAATTACCCCGGATATTGCGAAGATGGCGAGGATTGCGGATATTCTTGGAGAATTGAAAAAATGGGTGATAATTCGTGGAGTGGTGATTGTGTTTATTATGATTATTCTTGTGGATCTGGTGTGTATACTTTTACCGTCACCTATGACGGCACAAAATACACCGTGACGGATACCTATCGCGAAATCGACGGCTATATGAAGTAACAACAGGGAGGATCGAAAGATCCTCCTTATTGTTTTCTGCGGAAGAAAATACAGTATTTCGGTCAAATACCCCTATTATTTGCACGGCGAAGGAGTATAATGAACTTATACAAGCAGAGAGGTGGGAAACAACGAAATGTATAACATCAAACTTGTCAATGAAATTCCCGCGCCGGAGCGTGTGAATTCGGATTATTACATCGCCTGCCACTATTACCCGGGTTGGAAGCGCGGCGGTCTTGTGAAGCATCAGGGCTTTTATGATTTGGAGCCGTACCCGGAGCGCACGCCGCTTCTCGGCTATTACAACGAGGATGACCCCGATGTCGCCGACTGGCAGATCAAATGGGCGGTCGAACACGGAATCAACAGTTTCGTGTTCTGCTGGTACCGCCTGCAATCCAATGTCGGTTCGCCGGTGACAAGGAAGGGGCTTCGCCTTGGTGACGCCTTACACGACGGATTTCTCAAAGCGAAATTCCGCGATATGATGGATTTTGCGATCATGTGGGAATGCGACGAGGCATGGGGCAGAGTCAGTGATCAAAGCGACTTGCTCGACAACATTCTGCCGTTCTGGGCGGATAATTACTTTAATCTGCCCTGCTACCAACAGGTCAACGGGATGCCCGTCGTGTTTGTCTATCAGCCGAACCGCCTGATCAATGCCTTCGGCTCGGTGGAAGCGTGCAGGGAGGCATTTGAAGCCTGTTCCGAAAAGGCGAAGACCTATGGCTTCAATGGCGTTTGTTTTATGGCGGATCATAATGTAAACGACGCGCTGATGCAGAAAAAATACCTCGATGCGGGTTTTTGCTGCACTTTCCAGTATATTTGGGATTCGTGGGTGGACGATCTTACGCCGGAGCAGCACAAGCAGTACATCGACAACAATTATTATATGGCGAATGATTATATGGTCGACCTGTTTTTGAAACTGATGCGCGAAAAACGCGACCAATCGCCCGAAACGAGTATTTTGACCGCATCCAGTATGCGTGATTCGCATCCGTGGTATCAGTATGATTTCTGCGATTACGGGCCCGAAGGTCCGATCATTCAGTTTGCGCTGACTCCGAAAGCATGGCGTACTGAACTTGAAGGAATGAAAAAGGTCGTCGACAGTTATCCTGAGGGGAGTTTCGGCAAAAAGATCATTATGCTTGACAACTGGAACGAGTGGTCGGAGGGACACTATATTGCCCCGCATCTCGGCAACGGTTTTCAGTATCTGCAAGCCGTGCGTGAGGTATTCACACACCGTGACAATTTGCCCGACTACCGCACGCCGGAAATGATCGGCCTCGGCCCGTACGACTCGGACTGGGTGAAATAGTGATTTATTATTCGATAAATTGATTATTTTATGAAAAACACTTGACAATTTTCGATTTTAGGATATAATAGGTGCATAACTTAATTCAGCATGATAGAGGCGCGGAAAACATCAGTATCGCTTTTCCCATATCCGGGCAGAGGGAAGCGTGAAAGGGTTTGCCGCCGAGGTTTGATTTCGGTTGCCTGACTGAAATCCTGCCGGGTCGTCGGATAATATCCGCCGGACTGTCGCCCGATCGGGCGGAGGGCTGTCATGAACATCCGCTTGAAGTAATTTCAATGGAGTCATGACCGGCATCATGGCTCCATTTTGTTTTACTTTTTTTGAGAGGAATGATCCATCCATGAAAAACAGACGTTTTTCCCGCGTTGCGTTGATCCTGCTTGCAGTCATCTGCCTGCTCGTTGTCACCGCATTTGCCGCGGAGGACGGTGCCGCCGCAAACGGAATGTACGGTACATTCTGGGCACTTGTTCCGCCGCTGATCGCCATTGCGCTTGCGCTTATCACCAAGGAGGCGTACAGTTCGCTGTTCATCGGCGTTGTCGTCGGTGCGCTGTTCAGTTGTAATTTCAAGCCCGTTGCGACACTTGATATGATCGTCAATGACGGACTCGTCGCCGCAATTGCCGATAACGCCGGCATCTTCCTGTTCCTTGTTCTGCTGGGCGTCATCGTCGCCCTTGTCAACGCCGCCGGCGGCAGTGCCGCATTCGGCCGTTGGGCGGAAAAGAACATCAAGACACGTGTGGGCGCTTCGATTGCGACCTTTATCCTCGGCATCCTCATCTTTATTGATGACTATTTCAACTGCCTCACCGTCGGCTCGGTCATGCGCCCGGTGACGGACGGTCATAAGATATCCCGTCAGAAACTTGCATATCTCATTGACGCGACTGCGGCTCCGGTTTGCATGATTGCCCCGATCAGTTCGTGGGCGGCGGCCGTTTCGTCCACCGCCGAAGGGCTGAATACCGGCGTTACCGGAATTCAACTTTTCTGCCGTGCGATCCCGTATAACCTTTATTCGATTCTCACGTTCGTGTTCATCATCGCGCTGACTTTTATGAAATTTGATTACGGCCCGATGAGAAAGTACGAACTCAATGCGAGAAACAACGGCGACCTCGGCGCAATTCCGGGCAGTACCACAGAAACCGGCAATACCAAAGGTCGCGTCATCGACCTCATTGCTCCGGTGCTTGTCCTTATCGCCGCCTGCGTTGTCGGCATGATCTATGTCGGCGGCTTCTTCGGCGTTGACGCTTGGGGCGGAACCGATTTCGGCGGCGACTTCATCGGATCCTTCGGTAACACCGACGCGTTTATCGGTCTGCCGTGGGGCGCGATCATTTCGCTCGTACTGATCGTCATCTACCTCGTTGCACGTCGCGTTCTCAAATTCAAAGAAGCGATGGAGTGCATCCCGAAGGGCTTCAATGCAATGGTTAGCCCGATCATCATCCTGACACTCGCGGTTTCTTTGAAGACTACCATTACATCCCTCGGTGCCGCCGAATACGTCCACGATGTCATGTTCGCCGCTTCCGAAACCCTGTATAGTATGCTCCCGGCGGTCATCTTCATCGTCGCCTGCATCCTTGCCTTCGCGTCCGGCACTTCCTGGGGTACTTTCGGAATTTTGATCCCGATTGTTACCGCCGTATTCCCGGCTGACAGTTCGCTGCTCATCATCGGTATCTCTGCCTGCTGCGCGGGCGCCGTTTGCGGCGACCACTGCTCGCCGATCTCGGATACTACGATTATGGCGTCTGCCGGCGCACAGTGCGAACACGTCACCCACGTTTCCACTCAACTTCCGTACGCGATTACGGTTGCTGCGGTCAGTTTCGTCGGATTTGTTGTCGCAGGATTCACGCAAAATCTTGCGATCACATGGATCGTCAGCGTCGCCGCACTTGTCGCCGCCCTCTTCGTCTTGAAGACCGTTTTCGCAAAGAAGGAAGCCTGATCAAACGATCATTACCTCCCGGTTCGAAAGAATCGGGAGGCTTTTTCTTTTTGCTGGATTATTTTTGTGTTTCGGTGTATAATGATTTAGAAATCAATCACCGAAAATTCGGTGGGAAGGAGTAAAATATGGCTGAAATAAAAATCACCTCCGGAAACTTCGAAGCGGAGGTTTTACGATCCGATTTGCCCGTGATTGTCGATTTTTGGGCGGAATGGTGCGGTCCGTGCAAGATGCTTGCCCCGACGGTTGCGGAGATCGCAAACGAATTTGATGGAAAAATCAAGGTCGGCAAGGTCAATGTCGACGAAGATCCCCAACTTGCCATTCAGTTCGGAGTCAACAGTATCCCGACGGTCATCGGCTTCAAAAACGGCAAAGTGAGTGGAAAGTCGATCGGATTTGTTCCGAAGCAGAATTTGCTCGATTTAGTCAAATAAAAAACAGGGAACGGAAAAATCCGTTCCCTGTTTGCGTTTATTCGGTGATAAATTACAGTTTGATCCAAGCGTCAAGGCCGGTTGGAGCGTCAGGATCGACGCCGATGGACGCGCTCTTGAAGAAACTCATCAACTGGCTGATGGCGAGGAACGGGAGGCCCTGGGCGGCATAGCCGACGTTCATGTCGGAATGGACCATGAGGGCGGCGCCTTCGATCGGGGCGATTTCTTTGTCGGTATAAACAACGACATAGGAGCCCTTCTTGATGACATCTTTGACCATCGCAAGTTGGAGGTCGAAGTTTGCATCGGTCACAGCGATGAGAACGAGCGTTTTCTTACCGAACATAACGATCGGGCCGTGACGGGTGTCGAGCATATGATAGTAGTTGGACGGAAGCGTGCAGATCTCTTTGTAGGTTAAAGAAGCCTCTTCTGCGGCGCCTTCCATTTCGAAGTCGGCGAGGACGGCGGCATGATCCCAATCGGCGGCGGCAAGTTCCTTGATCGCGCCCTCGTACTTGGCGAGGTAAGCGTCACCCTGCTCAACAACGGTACGGAGGTCGGCAAGCGTCTTGTCATCGGCGGAAAGGACGGCCATCATCTGGATGCCGGCGAAATAGAGGTTGGAAACGGTACGAGTCTGGCAGACGCTGTTGTCGAATGCCCACGGAAGTTCAATGAGCATATCGGAGATCTCGCAGACCGGGGAGCCACATTTGCAGACGACGGAAAGCGTCTTGGTGGCAGGAGCGATCGCTTTGGCGGCCTTGATGGCACGAACGACTTCGCTGGTGCTGCCGGAACGGGAGATGGAAACGATCAGAGCCTTATCGAGAAGTTTCTTGTAGCCATCCATGTAGATGAGCATATCGCCGCCGGCAAGAGCAGTGGCGTTTGCACCGAGTCTGGTCTTGGCGAGGACGGCATAGGACTTTGCCAGCGAGTAACTGGAACCGCAACCGATAAAGATGATGTTTTTGAATTCGCCCTTGCGGAAGAATTCAACGAGTTCCGCGGACTTCTGGGCGATTTCTTCGTAGGTCTGACCAAGGGCTTTGTACTGGGCCTTGGTTTCTTCATAAGAAAGTGCCATTATTTTTTCTCTCCTTTAATGGAATTGAATTACAAGTTAGAATTATAACACATTTTGCCGAATTAGGCAAGGGTTAAATGCTTATCGGGTTGCGTAAAGATATTCATCCGCGCAATTGCCGACGCGTTCCATCATCAGTTCGACAGGATCGTTTTTCAACTTGCCTTCGCGCACCTTGGTGTATGCCATCGGCATATACTGACTGAGAAGCGAAAGCGGGATCTTTTTGGCACGCAGGTTGGAAATGAGTTTTTCAAGTGCGGCCTGAACCTTTTCATCCGGCAGGTAGTAACGGGCACGGTCGGAGAAGGAGTATTTGCGCTTAAAGGCAAGCGCGGTATCGTCGCCGTGATAGTGCTTTTTCCAGTTGGAAGGATTGGCGAGCATCGCTTCTTCGAGGACTTCGATGAAGTTTGAACGCTCACAAGCGCAGTACAGGGCGTTTTCGATATTGGCAAGGGCGAAGATGCCTTCACGCAGGGCGAAGGTCAACGCCGGACCGACTTTCAGGATGCCGATATGATCTGTGACCATATCACGAAGTTCGTCCTTGGTCTGATAGTCGGTGGAATGTCCCTCAAAGATGAGGTTCGGGTAATCGCCGAGCGCGGCAATGAGGTTTTTGGCGGCCGCCGGATCGTATTCGCAGATGTCTTCGTCGCCGAATTCCACACCCGGCTGAACGACGACGGCGATGACGCGTTTCCATGCTTCGCCGAGATCGTGGGATTTGAATGCGTTTTCGAAGGTTGCGACGGTTTCGCGGAAATCTTCCGGACGGGTGACGGCGACGCCGTCTTCGGCTTCCTGCGCACCGCCCGGGATCGGAACTTCACTGCCGACGACGTAGACCGGAGGCATTGCACCACCCTGACGGGCGTAGGTATCTTCGGCGACGCGGGCAAGTTCCGCACCACGGCGTGCGACAACGGCGGTGTCGAGTTTGACATTTTTGTCGTCGGAGCCGAGGTGCATACTGGTGTCGATGTGGATCTTGGTAAAGCCCGCCGCAACAAATGCCGCGATCAGGTCGCGGGATTTCGCCATGGCGCTTTCTTCAACTTCGGACGCCCATGTGAGAGGTCCGAGATGATCGCCGCCGAGGATCAGGCGTTCACGCGGAAATCCGACACGGTCGGCAATGCCGAAGACGAAATCACGGAAATCCGGCGGCGTCATGCCGGTGTAACCACCGAACTGATTGACCTGGTTGGCGGTCGCTTCAACGAGAACATACTCGTTTTCGGCGGCACGGCGGATGCAGGCCTCGATTACATATTCATTCGCGCTGCATACGGAATAGATGCCCTTGTGCTGTCCGGCCTTCTGTGCCGCAACAAGTGCTTTAAGTGGATGCTCATTTCCCATAAAAGAAACACTGCCTTTCATATCAAAATAGGTTGCACACCGTGAAAAAACGGTGTATAATCATATATGATATAAGTTTACCATTTTACAAGCCATTTGTAAATACGGTAAAGCACTATATAACAACAAAGGAAGGAAAAAATCATGGACAAAATGCTTCTTTCGCAGTACAACCCGTCCAGCGAACTCATTGTTGAGGAACATCTGCTGACCAAGCCGAAGTTCCCGGCATATGACATCCACACCCATATGGGTAAACTCCTCCCCGGCAAGGGCTATCAGCAGATGTATAAGGTCGCTGATTTTGCAAAGATCATGGAAGACCTCGGCATCTATCACTGGAACAACCTCGATGGTGTTTGGGGCAAAGACCTCGACGACATGATCGCCCACGAAAAGGGATTCGAGGATAAGATCACCAACTTCTGCTGGGTCGACACCGAAAGCATTTCGGATATTGACTTCGCTTCCAAGGCAAAAGCCAACCTCAAGGACGCTTATGCCAAAGGATGCCGCGGCATCAAGATGTGGAAAGTCATCACCCTCGGTCAGAAGGACGCTTCCGGCAAGTACATCCGCACCGATGATGAACGTTTGAAGCCGGTTTATGAGACTGCCGCCGAACTCGGTATGCCGATCCTCATTCACATCGCCGATCCGTATGCCTTCTTCAAGCCGATCACTGCCGACAATGAACGTATTGAAGAACTCGGTGTCCATCCGGACTGGAGTTTCTACAAGCCGGAACTCGGTCTGTACGGTTTCGAAGAACTTATGGAAATGCAGGACAACATGATCCGCAACAACCCGGATACCACCTTCATCGTTGCCCACTTCGGCTCCTACGCCGAAAATCTCGCCCATGTCGCCGAAAGACTGGACGCGTTCCCGAATATGTATGTCGACACTGCCGCCCGTATTGCCGAACTCGGTCGTCAGCCGTACACCGCGAGAAAGTTCTTCCTCAAATATGCCGACCGTATTCTCTTCGGTACCGACGCGTATCCGTTTGAGTGCATTTATCACACCGCTTCTTACCGTTTCTTTGAAACCTTTGACGAATACTTCCCGTATGAGCCGACCGGTAAGATCCCGACGCAGGGCCGTTGGCGCATTTACGGCATCGGTTTGCCGGATGATGTCCTCAAAAAGATTTACTTTGAGAACGCCGAGCGTCTCATGCACCTCAAATAAGCATTGGTCTGCGGCTTTGCCGCTAAAAAGGCGCGGGCTTGCCCCGCGCCTTTTGCTTGAACGATACTACCGATAAGGCGGAATAAGAATGGCATTTAACAGTACCGTATTTCTGTTTCTCTTTCTTCCGGCGGCACTTGCGGTCTACTATGTGATCCCGAAAAAATGCCGTGGACTGAGAAATTACGCGCTATTGGCACTGAGCCTTGGTTTTTATTTCTTCGGCGAAACCAAGGCGATCTTTATCCTGCTTGCCGGGGTGACGATTAACTGGCTTGCGGGGCTTGCCGCCGAAAAATGGCACCGTCCCGCAGTCATTGCGGCGGTCGTTGCCAACGTCGCGCTGCTTTCTTATTATAAATATCTCGCGTTTGCGGTGGAAACCGTGAATTCATGCTTCGGGACCGGGCTTTCGGTGCCGGAGATCCTGATGCCCTTAGGAATTTCGTTTTTCACATTCCAGGGGCTCAGTTATGTGTTTGATATCTCTGCGGGCAGGGCGGCGGCTGAAAAAAACCCGCTTCGTTGTGCGCTGTATATTTGTATGTTCCCGCAACTCGCCTCCGGTCCGATCGCAAGATGGCGCGACATCGCGCCCCAACTTGACGGACGCGTGGAAAATTTCGACCGCTTTTATCTCGGCACGAAGCGTTTTATGTTCGGTCTTGCAAAAAAAATGCTCCTCGCCGACGCTCTCGGTATGATCGCAAGTGAGGTCTACGCAATGCCGACCGGAAATTTGCCGATGATGACGGCATGGATCGGTGCGATCGCGTACACTTTGCAGATTTTTTATGATTTTTCGGGCTATTCCGATATGGCGATCGGCATTGCGAAACTGTTCGGGTTTGATCTGCCGGAAAACTTCAATTACCCCTATGTTGCCGCGTCGATCACGGATTTTTGGCGCAGATGGCATATGTCGCTTTCGTCGTGGTTTCGTGACTATATCTACATTCCGCTTGGTGGTAATCGAAAGGGTAAAATTCGCCAATTGCTGAATATTGCTGTTGTTTGGGCGTTGACAGGACTTTGGCACGGGGCAAACTGGACTTTCGTGATGTGGGGACTGTATTTTGCGGCGATCCTGATGATCGAAAAACTCTTTTTGCTGAAAGCAATGGATCGTTTGTGGAAGCCGATCCGCCACATTTATGCACTGATCCTCATTGTCATCGGTTGGGTGATATTCAGCCAAAATGATCTGAATGCGATCGGCACCTATCTTTCTGCAATGTTTTCGTTCCGTATGGGTGGGGCGGATTATGCGCGCTATGTGCTGGCACAGTATAAACTTGAACTCTGTTTCGGCGTGCTTCTCACGATGCCGATGATGAAGATACTTCCCGAACGGATCCGTGAAAGCAAGGCGTTTGAACTTGCGGGAACGATTGCGACGATCGCAGTGTTCGCCGTTGCACTGCTTGCGGTGGAAAACGCGTCGTTCACGTCGTTTATCTATTTTCGATTTTAGGAGGGAACGATGAAGAAATTCTGTAAAATCGCGCTTGTCGCGTGTTTTTTGGCGGACATTTTCATCGTTCCCGTTTTGACGAAACTGGAGCCGCCGAAGACGGTTTCGACCTTTGAAAATCGCACGCTTGCCGAAGTTCCCGTTTTTACGGCGGAAACCTTTTGGAGTGGCGAATATTTCGCCGATTGGAGCAATTATCTTTCCGACCATTTGTTTTTGCGAAACGGCTGGTTGTGGGCGTACACCTTTTATAAGGTCAATGTCGCGGACAAATTGGTAGTCAATAATGTCGTGTTGAGCGACGATGTTTTGTTGCAATACAACGCTCCCGGCGAAGTTGTCGAGGACTATAACGAGCGTGCCGAAAACATGGCGGCATCGCTTGAACAACTCAAAAACGACGCCGCGTCCGTTGGTGCAACGTTGATCGTGACCGGCATCCCGGAACAGTATTCGATCTTTGCCGACCGCTATCCGTCGTTTATGGAAAGCAATGCAAAAAAACTTTCCGCGGTTTCCACGGCTTATTTCGGCGCACTCGACGAACATGGCGTGGATTATATCAATATGCGCGAAGTGTTTGAGGCGACAGGTAATGTCGATGCCTATTATTCCAAGGCCGACCACCACTACAACCTCAAAGGCGCGTATCTGACCTATCGAACGGTGATGGACAAGGCGGCTAGCCTCGGCGTTCAGGGCGATGTTTTGACGGAAGACGAGTTCGCTTTTCGCGAATTGCCCCAAATGTTTTTCGGTTCCCGCAACCGTCAACTTTACAACACGACCTTCCCCGAAAAGTTGTTTGTGTACGACTTGAACGAGCCCGTCGAATTTGAACGCATCGAAAGCGGGGTGCAGACGGCTTCAACGGTGTTCAAAATGCCGGAAGAGTCGGATTTTTCCGTGGCATATGACCTCTATATGGGCGGCGATAACCCCGAAACGGTCATCAAAACCAATCGTCCCGAACTGCCGAAGATCCTCGTGTTCGGTGATTCATTCACCAATGCCGCGGAAACTTTTTTCTATTTGAGTTTTGACGAAATGCGTTCGGTCGACCTTCGCCATTACACCGAAAAGACGATTACCGAATACATTCTCGACTATCAACCCGACCTCGTCGTCTATATGCGCGATGATACATGCTATCTAGCAGAGGTCGGAAATGCCGTATTTCGATGATGAATAAAAAAAGCACCATCCGTTTTTGTTCGGATGGTGCTTTTGTCGTATGGACTTATTTTTCGAGTCCGCGCAGATAGTCGATGCTCATTTTGGCGGATTCGATCGGGGCGCGGTCGGTGGAACGATCCTGTTCGACGACAACCCATTTCGCACCCGCATCGTTTGCGGCGGCGAGGACGGCGGGGATATCGACCGTGCCGTAACCGACCGGGCGGAAATCAAAGCCGGAATCCGGATTGGCGGCATTTCCGGGCTTGCCGCCGTCGATGAGGTCGTAAAGTTGACCTTTGCTTCTGCCGTTCATGACATAGTCTTTGAGGTGAACGACCGGAGAACGACCGGCGTACTTGCGGATGTACTTGGCGGGATCTTCGCCTGCGACACTCACCCAGCAGACGTCGAATTCAGTTTGCAGACATTCGGGGCAGGTCTGTGAATAGATTTCGTCGATGATGTATTTGTCGCCGACTTTGCCGAATTCAAAATCGTGGTTGTGGTAAAGAAGTTTCATACCGTGCTGAGTCAGCCATTTGCCCCATGTCTTGATGTCGGAAAGCGCCTGATCCCACTGGGCACCGCCGGGACGGTGTTCTTCTGCCATCCACGGCAGGGCGATGTAATCGCATCCGCACTCGGCATACGCGAAAAATACATCCTCCGGGTCGGGCTTGATGACGTCGTAGCCGACATGGGCGGAAATGGCGCGCAGTCCGAGACCGTCGAGCGCACGGCGGACGTCTTTTGGATTTTGGCCGTACAGACCGGCGAATTCAACGCCGTCGTAGCCGAGTTTTGCAACCTGTTCAAGTGTGCCGTAGAAGTCGTCGGCAAGTTCCGCACGGACGGAATAAAGTTGTAACGCGATGGGAAGTGACATGATCGTTTCCTCCTAATTAGTCAATTACGCCGTGAAGCGTGCCATACTCAAATGCGGGCATACGCTCAAAGGGCGATTGAATTTCGATGAATTGACGGGTTTCGCCGGCTTTCAGGATCGAAAGCATGATTTCAAGGACATGGAGTTGTTGCATACAACGGGCACGTGCAGGACGACCGGCTTGAATGGCGGATGCCATTTCGCACAGACCGAGGGCACGGCTGTTGTCCTTGTAATCGAACAGAAGCGGGATCTTGCGGAATTCGGTGTCATCCTTGCGCAGAAGCAGGACATCACCGCCGAAGTAGTTCGGATCCGGGACACGAAGGGTGCCTTCACTGCCGAAGATTTCGAGATGCGAATGTTCGCCTGTGGTGACGTCAAAGGTCGTGCAGAGGTGACCGATAGCGCCGTTTTCGAATTCCAAAACGCCCTCGACCAGCGTCGGCATTTCGACATTGATGATCTCACCGAACAAGGGCTGACTAGTGATCGGACGTTGAGGGAAGGTGATGCGATTCATACCCGTGACGGATTTGACTCTGCCGATCAGATTTACAAGCGCGGTGACGTAGTACGGGCCCATGTCGAGCATCGGACCGGCGCCTTTGTGATAAAGGAATGCGGGACCGGGATGCCAGGATTCCGGGCCGTTGGATTGCATATGCGCGTCAACGGCGATCGGCGTTCCGATGAAGCCGTCGTCGATAAGTTTGCGTGCGGTCTGGATGCCGGCACCGAGGAAGGTATCCGGTGCACCGCCGAGATACAACCCCTTTTGCTCGGCAAGTTTGACAAGTTCGATGCCGTGGCTGAGGTCAACGGCAAGCGGTTTTTCGGAATAGACGTGCTTTCCTGCTTCAAGTGCGGCCTTGGTGACGGCGTAATGTTCGTTCGGACGGGTGATATTGAGGACGATATCGACCGTGGGATCGGCAAATAGTTCGTACATATCCTTGTAGATATGCACGCCGTATTTATCCTGCGCGGCCTGTGCGCGTTCGGGAATGAGATCGCAGACGCCGGCGACTTCAAGGTCGCGGAAAACGCCCGTGATGTTGTCAAGATAGATGCCGCTGATAACGCCGACACCTACAAAACCGATACGAGTTTTTTTCATTGTATTTCCTCCCTAAAAACTTTGGGTTTCCTTGATTATATCACCCCGTGACGGCAAAAACAATAGACATTTATGTAAAAAAAAGAGTCCCGAATTTTGCAATTCGGGACCCTGATGAGTTTAGATCAGCCGAAGACCGCAAGCAGGAAGCCGGCGGCGATGGCGGAACCAATAACACCGGCGACGTTCGGACCCATGGCGTGCATGAGCAGGAAGTTCGACGGGTTGTATTTCTGACCTTCGCGCTGTGAAACACGGGCGGCCATCGGAACGGCGGAAACACCGGCAGAGCCGATCAGCGGGTTGACCTTGCCGCCGGTAAGTTTATACATGACCTTACCACCGAGAAGACCGCCGACGGTGGAGAAGCCGAACGCGCAAAGACCGAGAACAACGATCTTGATGGTTTCAAGCGTAAGGAACTTCATACCGATGGTGGTCGCACCGACGGAGATGCCGAGGAAGATCGTAACGATGTTCATCAAAGCATTCTGGGCGGTGTCGCTCAGACGGTCAGTCAGACCGGATTCCTTGAACAGGTTACCGAGCATAAGGCATCCGATCAGCGGAGCAGTGGACGGGATGAGAAGCACGACGAAGGATGTAACAATGATCGGGAAGATGATCTTCTCGGTCTTGGTGACTTCGCGGAGTTGTTCCATCTTGACCTTGCGCTCTTTTTCCGTGGTCAGCATACGCATAAGCGGCGGCTGAATCAGCGGGATCAAAGCCATGTAAGAGTAAGCGGCGATCGCGATTGCACCGAGAAGTTCAGGGGCAAGTTTGGATGTGAGGAAGATCGCGGTCGGGCCGTCAGCACCACCGATGATACCGATGGAAGCGGCCTGATTGCCGGTAAATCCAAGCAGGATCGCGCCAAAGAAGGCGATGAAAACACCCAACTGTGCGGCGGCACCGAGCAGGAGACTTTTCGGGTTGGTGATCAGCGGACCGAAGTCGGTCATCGCACCGATGCCCATGAAGATCAGGGACGGATACAGACCGCTCTTGACGCCCATGTAAAGGAGGTCAAGGAAACCGCCGTGCGTCAGAATATGACCGTAACTGTGATAGTACGGGCTGGCGGAATCAAGAAAAGCGTCCCAAAGATCCGGGTGATACAGAGCGTTGGTGGCGTTCAGTTCTTCGGAAAGACCGGGGAAGTAACTGATGTTTGCAAGCAGACAGCCGAACGCGATACCGATGAGAAGAAGTGGCTCGAACTGCTTTTTGATGCCGAGGTAGAGAAGAATAAACGCGACGAAAACCATCACGAGGTTCTTCCATCCGCCTGCGGCAATGAATCCGGCGAAGCCGGACTGATTGATCAAAGACGAAAGGGTATCAAGGATGTTCATTTGTACCCTCCTTATGCCAAAACGACGAGAGGAGCACCAGTGTCGACCTTGTCACCGGCAGCGACGACGACCTGAGCAACGGTGGCGTCGTGCGGAGCAACGATTTCGTTTTCCATCTTCAT
>DCHG01000011.1:57850-58010 GCA_002315595.1 Clostridiales bacterium UBA1758
TTTTCCATCTTCATGGCCTCGAGAATGACGAGGACATCGCCGGCCTTGACGGCGGCACCGGCGGAAACGCAGACTTTGATGATGGAACCGGGCATCGGAGCGGCGACCTGTTCGCCGGCACCCACGGCGACGGCGGGAGCAGCAGCCGGAGCAGCGGCGG
>DCHG01000011.1:58060-89549 GCA_002315595.1 Clostridiales bacterium UBA1758
GCCACAGGGGCGGCAACCGGGGCGGCAGGAGCAGCAACCACGGGGGCAGCGGCTTCGTATTCATCGATGAGCATGGCCTGGCCGGCTTCGACCTCGACCTCGTAAGTTCTGTTGTTGAGAGTTACTTTATATTTCATCTCACTTAACCTCCTTGATTGATTTGAAGCGCAACTCGTTGAGTGGCTTGCCGAGTTTATCGGCGATAATGGCCATTACCATGGCGGCAGTTTTGGGATCGACATCGTGGAGCATGAAGTCACCCGCAGTACCCGGAGCAACCTTCTTTGCAGCAGGTGTGGCGGGTGCGGCGGCAACAGCCGGAGCCACGGGCTTTGCGGACTTGGCGACCATGACTTTACCGACGATGCTAATAACGATCATCAGGGCGATCAGACCGACGAAAACGACGGCATAGCCGAGAACGGCAGTCAGACCGGCATCACCAACCGGCAGTTTGGAGCCGGAGGCGACAATAGTAGAAGCGATCAGATTCATTTTGTTCCTCCTTACGCTTCGACGATGGAGTACTTGACGACGTTTTCTTCTTTGGCTTTGCGATCTTTGAGGAACTTTTCAGCCTGCTGCGGATAACAGATGTAACTCATGATATCCTCTTCGGACTTGGCAAGATCACCGAGAGCAGCCTTGGCATCGGCAAAGTCCTTGCCGGTACGCTTGCTGTCTTCGATACGGCAGTCAACGGGCTGTCCGCCTTCGCCGAGAATTTTATCCTGAAGTTCCTTGGAAACGGGAGCCGGAGCAATGCCGTATTCGCCGTTGAAGTAAGCCTTGACTTCTTTGGAAACCTGCTTGTAACGCTCGCCGAGGAGAACGTTGGTGACGGCCTGGTTGCCGACCATCTGGCTCATCGGGGTGACAAGCGGGGGATAACCGAGGTCTTTGCGGACGTTCGGGATCTCGACAAGGGCTTCGTCGAATTTATCCATCGCGTTCATGTCTTTGAGGTTGGCGATCATGTTGGAAAGCATACCGCCCGGAACCTTGTAAACAAGCGCCTGAGCGTCGGTACCCATGCTCTTGGGGTTGATGGTGCCGGCGTCGATGTAGGACTGCTTGATCGGCTTGAAGAAGTCGTTGACTTTGTTGATGACGGCTTCGTCGAGTCCGGTTTCAATGCCGTACTGTTTGAGAGCGTAGTAGATGGACTCGGTGGCGGGCTGGCTGGTACCGTTGGAGAAGCAAGAGGTAGCGGTGTCGATGACGTCGACGCCGGACTCGATCGCTTTGGTGATGGTCATATAAGCCATGCCGGTAGTGCAGTGGGTGTGAAGGATGAGGGGCATATCGCCGACAGCGTCCTTGATGCCCTTGATGAGACCTTCGGCTTCATACGGGCTCATGGTACCCGCCATGTCTTTCAGGCAGATGGTGTCAAAGCCCATGCGCTGAAGTTCTTTGCACATCTCAACATACTTTTCAACGGTGTGGACCGGGCTCTGGGTGTAGGAAATACAACCGGAAGCGACAGTACGGTCATTAGCGTACTTTTTGGTGGCTTCGAGGGCGGTCTGAATGTTACGGAAGTCGTTCAGAGCGTCGAAGATACGGATGACGTCGATGCCGTTTTTGATGGAAAGTTCAACGAACTTTTCGACAACATCGTCGTGATAGTGCTTGTAGCCGAGAAGGTTCTGACCACGGAGCAACATTTGCAGGCGGGTGTTGGGCATATTCTTGCGGATGCCGCGAAGACGCTCCCACGGATCCTCGCCAAGATAGCGAAGGCAGGAGTCGAAGGTGGCGCCGCCCCAGCACTCGACGGAATAGTATCCTGCTTTATCCATGGTGGAAAGGATCTTTTCGTAATCGGCGTAGGGAAGGCGGGTTGCCATCAGAGACTGGTTGGCGTCTCTGAGCACGGTTTCGGTGAAATTAACTTTTTTCAACTTTCTATACCTCCTTGTAGGATTGTGTATGAGTTAAACGGGGAATTAAGTCCCGCTTGAGCCAAAAACACTCAAGATATATTATAATAAATGAACAAACCAAACGCAAGTGTAAAAAACAGAGAAAACACCGTGAACTATTATAATTATGGTATATATTTTGACGAATTATGAATGATTTGTCTGCTTATTTCGGTTTGCGTAAGGAAAAAGAACGTTTTCTTTGTGAAAAAGAAACAAAGATATGATGCTTTTTGACAAAAAAGAAAAGGCACACCTGCGGGTGTGCCTTTGTGACGAAAATATTCAGATCCTTTTCCATGTTCCGGGGACAAAGAGCAGAAGAAGCGGGAAAATTTCCAATCGACCGGCGAGCATACAGAACGATAGTACCATCTTTCCGAAGCCGGAGAAGCAGGAAAAATTGCCCGAGGAGCCGACTACGCCGAGTCCCGGCCCAATGTTGCCGACACTCGAAATGACGGCGGTGAGATTGGAGGAAAAATCCAGCCCATCGAAGGAAACGATCAGCGTTCCGAAGACGATGAGAAGAACATAGACCATCATAAATTGCGTCACGCTTGAAACCGTTGAGTCGGGGACGGTCTTTCCTTCAAGGGTGAGTACCTTCACACTGCGAGGGTGGAGAAGACGGCGAAATTCGCGTCCGACGGATTTGAAAACGATTTGGATACGCGAGCATTTCATACCACCACCGGTGGAACCGCCGCAGGCGCCGACCAACATCAGTATGATGAGAATGCTTTGGGCAAACATCGGCCAAAGACCGAAATCGTATGTGCCGAAGCCGGTGGTCGTGATGATACTGACGCTTTCGAAAAACGCGTATCGCAACGCCGTGCCGAGATTGCCCGCATAGCCTGAAAATGTGGTAACCGCGATCAGAGCCGTGGCGATGGCGATGAGTGTGACATAAAAGCGGACTTCGGTCATACGGAGCGCCTGGCGGAATTTACCGGAAACAAGGTAGAACCAAAATGTAAAGCGCACACCGAACATCAGCATGAACACGGCGACAATCATTTCGACCGCGACGCTGTTGTATGCGGCGATCGAGGCGTTTTTGACCGCAAACCCACCGGTACCCGCCGTGGAAAGCGCGATAACGGAGGAATCGTACCAGTCAAGGCCGGTCAAAAGAAGCATCAAAAATTCGAGGAAGGTCATGCCGATATATATGGCATATAAGACCTTTGCGGAGTTGCCGTTGGTGGAGGCGAGTTTTTCGGAGGTCGGACCGGGGGATTCCGCACTCATCAAATTCTGCGTGCGGTGACCGACGGCGGGGAACAGTGCGATCAGCAGAACGAGAACGCCCATCCCGCCGAGAAAATGGGTAAAACTACGCCAAAAAAGGATGCCCTTCGGCATAGATTCAATATCGTTCAGGATGGATGCGCCGGTCGTTGTAAAGCCCGAAACGGATTCGAAAATACAGTCCCAAACATCCTCGAATTTTCCGGAAAGGTAAAACGGGAGCGCACCGAACAATGAGATCGCGATCCAAATGACCGCGACGGATACGATGCCTTCCCTTTGCGAAAACGAGTGATGGTCGATTTTTACAAGGGTGAGAGGGACGGCCGCCGCAACGATAATAAGGATCGAAAGCAGAAACGGCGTCGGGTTTTCGTGATAAACAAGGCAGACGCCGAGCGAAAGTGCCAAACAGACGGCTTCGATCAAAAGCGTTTTGCCGAGGGTACAGAACATCAGGCGATAGTTCACGATCTCACCGCCTTATTCAAAAATATTGCCGAGACTGCGCACCATACCGCCGATGGAGATGACGATGACATTGTCGCCTTCCTCGATGGTATCGTTACCGCCCGGAATAATGATCTGGTTTTTGCGAAGGATTGCACCGATTCGCGTGTTGTCAAGAATTTGCAGATTACGCAACGGAATCGAGCAGAACTTCGGATCGGCGGTGGTTACGGAAAATTCCATCGCTTCGGCGGAGTGATCCGCGATCTGATAGAGCGTGAGCATTTCCTGTCCTTTTGAACTCATCAATCCGCGCACAAAACGAATGATGTGGTTAGCAGTGACGGCTTTCGGACTGACGACGCCATCAATGCCGAGTTTTGCGGCAACGGCGCCGTAATTTTGACGGGTGCTTTTGACGATGACTTTTTGGACGCCTTTTTGCAGTGCGTACAACCCGGTCATCATATTATCTTCGTCACGGCCGGTCAATGAAATGAAAACGTCGGCATTGCGCAGACTTTCACTGCTGAGCAGATTGTGATCGGTGCCGTCGCCGCAGATAACATCGTGATTTAACAGATTTGAAAGTTCCCGCGCACGATTCGGATCGATTTCGATGATCTTGTTATTGATTTTGATTTTGTCAAGTTCACGCGAGAGGTGATAGGTAATGCGTCCGCCACCGATAATAATGGCGTTTTTAGTGCGGGTATAGGCACGTCCGAGTGCGCGGAAAAATGCGGAAACACCGGAAATTTCACCCAAAACATGGACCTTATCTTCCGGTTGGAAGACAAATGAGCCGTCCGGGATAAAGGTGCTGCCGTTGCGTTCGACGGCGGCAAAAAGGATCGGGATATCGTGGATATAGCGTTTGATGGATGCGATCTCGCACCCGGAAATGAAGTCGCCTTCCCATACGCGGAAACTGACCATTTCGAGTCTGCCACGGTAGAAAGTTTCGATTTCCGCCGCCTGGGGGAAGCGTACCAGACGCGTAATGGCGTTGGCGGTCGCCTGTTCCGGGTTGATGGTCATGTCGAGGTCGAGCATCGAACGAAGCGATGCAATATCCTGCAAATAGCCGACGTTTCGAATTCGGGCAATCGTGTGTTTTGCACCGAGATTTTTGGCAAGATAGCACGCGAGCATATTCACTTCGTCGCTTCCCGTCAGGGCGATGACGACGTCACTGTCCTCGACACGGGCTTCACGAAGAATGGTGACGGAGGTGCCGTTGCCCGAAACCGCAAGCGCGTCAAGTGTTTCATTTGCACGGGACACGGCATTTTCGTCAGTATCAATCAGTGTAACATTGTGATTTTCGGCAATCATTCGTTCGGCGACATAGTAGCCGACCTTTCCACAGCCGATGATTAGAATTTTCATTGAACGGCTCCTATCAGACTGACAAGCAAAAGACCTATTGGAATTAAAAAATAATATCACCGAAGTCACAAAAAGTCAATATGGTATAAAACAAGAAATCCCTGTTTTTCGTAGGATTATTCGTATAAAAACGAAAGATTGTCGGAAGACGGGCGTATTCCGACAATCTTTTTATTCAAAATCAGCGGCGGACAAGGGAGAAGACAGATCGACGAATTCGAGAAGGTTTCCGCTTTTGCCCTCGATGGTGATCAAAACGTTGAAAACCTCGTCACTGTTTGTCAGCGAATAGACGATGGATTCAACGGCTTTTCGTTGTGCGTTTTCGTCCTGCGGCAGTAATGTCAGAAATTCTGAGGACAGATTGAGCGTGCAATGTCCGTTTTCGACGAGAATGTTGATCAAACGGACGCCTTCGGGGATCGCGGAAATATGACCGTCGATCGCAGGTCCGTTGAGAAGTTCAGTGATGATATAATACGGCACTGAGGTGGAATTGCTGACGACGATCGAACGCGGCTCGATGGAAAGAAAGCCGGTCTGTTCATCACAGAAATAGAGATTAAGATTCATTTGAATTCTTGCGGCACGGATTGCATCATTACTGAACGACGATCTGCGGTAGATCTCGTTGACGGATTGCGTTGTGGGATCGTTCTCGATCGAGATGGCGACGCAATCGACGAAATCAAGGCTTGTCAGCGTATTGCAGATGCAGGACGCCGCCAGCGTACGCGCATAGCCCGAAAGCAACTGATACTCCCGCGACAGAACGACTTTCGCAATATCGTCTTCGAGTTCGAGATAGACGATCTCCGTATCTTCGGGAAACGGAGAAACAATCGCGTCGTCGTTTGTCGGCTGTACCATACGTTCGGCGAGGGAACGAAGCATTTTGAGTTTTTCACCGGGTGCGATGTAAACATCCCTTTTTTCCAAGACCTCATCTTCGGCGGGGGAAAGATAGTAGATCGAAGCATTGTTTTCGACTTTTTTTGCGCAGGACGAAAACAGGGATAAAACCGTGCATAAAACAAGCACGATACCGATCTTACGCTTCATTTTCGTCACCTCCGTCGGCGGAGCATTCTTCATCGGAAGCGGCTTCCGGCAGATATTCGGGCAACTGAACGATGAAGCGGCTTCCGCCGGAAACGCTGGGTTCCACATGGATCTTTCCGCCGAATTTGGTCGTGTTTTCCGAAACGATCGCAAGACCGAGTCCCGTTCCGCCGGCACTGCGGGAACGAGCCTTGTCAATGCGATAAAAACGCTCGAAAATATGTTCGCGTTCGGATTCGGGAATGCCGGGGCCGGTATCGTCGACGATGAAGAACACCGATCCTTCTTTTTTGTAAAGAAAGACATTTTCTTCGCCGCCCCGACGGTTATATTTGATGGCGTTTTCCATCAGGTTGTAGACGATTTGATAAATACTGTCGCCGTCGGCGTAGACAATGCAGTCATCCCCGACAGAGCAGGTCAGTTTGACATCCGCACGCTCGGAAACCGGGCCGAGCATATGCGCCGAAACATTGACGGTATCCGCCATGTTGACAGCGGTGAGGTTGGGGGTACGGCTGGAAAGTTTGGTCAGCGTCAGCATTTTGCCCGTGATCCTGGTCAAACGGTCAATTTCCGTGCCGATGTCGCCGACAAATTCGCGCACCATATCCGCGGGCATATCCTGGCTTTGCAGAATGGCATCCGCAAGCAGACGCATCGAGGAAAGCGGTGTGCGCAATTCATGCGATGCGTCGGAAACAAATTGCTTTCTGCGGTCTTCGTTTTGCTGGATTTCGGTGGCAAGTTCATCCATACGAGCCGCAAGAGTGGACAGTTCGTCCTTTCCGCGTGCGCCCGTGGAGGAATATTCGCCGGAACGCATATCGTCGATGGCGGAGTACAGACGCAGAAAGCGTTTTGTCAAAATGACCATCATTGCGACGGTCACGCCACCGATAATGACGCCGATGATGACCGAAAATCGGGCGATCGTAGAGCGTATGCCGGAAAGAAAGGTAGCCTGCTCCGCATCGGATTCATGCAAATATGCCACGCCGATGAGATTGCCGCGCAAAAAGATCGGGCAGGCGGCGGTACTGTAAACAAATTCGTCGGTGAATTGGCACGAAAAGACATCCTGACCGCGCATGGCGGCGGAAATTTCCGGCTGAAGCATATATTTTTTGACCTGAGAATCAACGCGGGAACTGTCGAAAAGACATTTCCCAACATTGTCCGTGATGATCAGTCGCTCGTCGTTGTAGATCGAAAAATATTCGAGGGCGAGAGAAACGCGGCTCGAAGTAAGCGTTTCGATCTGTGAGACGGTGGAAGCGATCGTTTCCACACGCGCCGAAAGTTTGTCATTATTCGAATCGGAAATCAGTTGTTCCGTGATCAGCACGGGAAAAATATTGAGCAGAGTGATGATAACAATGGAAACGGCGATGATCGAGCCCGCAATCTGGAATCGGATCCCACCGAAAAAACTGCCCATATGCGCGTTATGCCTTGTAATAGTAACCTACCCCCCACCTGGTGAGGATGTTTTTGGGATCCGCGGGATTGTCTTCCAACTTTTCACGGATGCGCCGGACATGGACGTCCACCGTGCGGATGCCGCCCGGAAAGTCCTCGCCCCAGATCTCACGCAAAAGATCTTCACGGCTGTAAACCTTGCCCGGATTGAGCACGAAGGTTTCAAGCAGATCGTATTCTTTGAGCGTCAGGCTTACTTCTCTGCCTTCGACGATCGCACCGCGATGTTCCGTGTCAAGTTCGATACGGGAACTGCCATTGACAAGGTCGGGGTGTTTGGATTGTACCGATACACGGCGGAAAATGGCGCGCATACGCGATTTGAGTTCCAAAATGTTGAACGGTTTGGTGATGTAATCGTCCGCGCCGGATTCAAAGCCGACGAGTTTTTCGCGGTCGTCGTCTTTGGCAGTGAGAATGATGATCGGCACGGAGGAAAATTCGCGGATTTCGCGGCAGGCACTCATCCCGTCGAGTTTCGGCATCATCAGGTCAAGCAGGATCGCGTCATACGCGGTCCGCTTTGCGGCGTCGACGGCGGCTTCCCCATCCGACGCAGTGTCGACGTCGTAGCCTTCGTTTTCAAGGTTGAATTTCAGGCCTTTGACGATGATCGGTTCATCGTCGACAACGAGTATTCTCATAACTGCTCCTTCTCCGCTTGCATATCCTTTACGGCGGTGTTATACTAAATAAGAAAAGTATCGTTTTCCTATCTGCTTCGATTATAGCACATTTTTTTGGAGATTTACATATGAAATTTAAGAGAATTTTATCATTTTTTTTGATTTTTGTCCTTTTGATCGGGATATTTCCCGTTTCGCGGGCAAATGCGGCGAGTGAACCGCCCGAAATTGCCGCGGAATCGGCGATTTTGATCGAATGTTCGACCGACCTTGTGTTGTATGAAAAGGAAGCCGACACCCTTCGTTATCCCGCAAGCCTCACCAAACTGATGACGGCGTTGATCACGGTGGAAAGCGTTTCGCTCGATGAGATCGTCACGGCGAACGGTTCTGCGTTTGAGGGGCTGTCGATCTACGGTTCCACGGCGGATATTCGCCATGGGGAGGAAATGAGCGTCAACGATCTGCTTCATTGTCTACTGATTTCGTCGGCAAACGAGGCGGCAAACGTCCTTGCCCAGTATGTCTGCGACGGCTCCATTGATGCGTTTGTTCAAAAAATGAATGCCCGTGCCAAAGAACTCGGCATGACGGGCACGCATTATACCAACACCCACGGCTTACACGACGACGATCACTACACCACCGCACGCGATACCGCAACTCTTGTCGCCGAGGTTATGAAACACCCCGAACTTGTCGAGATCTGCGCCACGACCGCCTACACCGTACCTGCGACCAATAAATCCGCGGAACGCGTACTGTACTCGACCAACAACCTGATCTCCACCTACAAGGACAAGCATTATTACTACGAATACGCCACGGGTATGAAGACCGGTACCACCGACGCCGCCGGTCGATGCCTTGCCGCAACTGCGGACAACGGCAACATTCAACTGATCTGCATCGTCCTTAAAAGCAAACTCGACGAAGAAACAAAAAAACAGATGAACTTCGTCGACGCCACCGAACTTTTCGAGTGGGGATTTAACAATTACGGCTACCGCACGATCCTTGAAACCGGCGAGCCGATCGACGAACTGCACGATATCCGTTTTGGGAAGGATCGGGATTATGTCCTTGTCGCCCCGAAAGAAAAGATCGTCACACTGATCGACAAAACAATCAACTTTGACGATATGACGCGCACGATCGTAAAAAACGAGGGAGTGGAAGCCCCGATCGAGGTCGGTCAGGTGCTTGGCACGGTGACGGTATCCTATGAAGGGACGGATTACGGCACGGTCGATTTGGTCGCCACATCGACGCTTGAATGTAATAAATTTGCAAAAACGATGTCGAGGATTTGGCATATTCTGACATCAAAGGTGATGCTGATCTCGATTGCGGCATTCATCGGGCTGATCGGTATTTACATCATTTTCATGATCGGATATAACGCAAGAAAACGCAACCGATCCTACCGCGGCAACGGACGCGGAAGAAGGTAATAAAAGGGCTTGGATCACTCCAAGCCCTTTTAAATTATTTACTCATGATTGTTTTGCAGGTGTCGATGTTGATGATGCGGAATGAACCACGGGAATTCCGTTTTGATCTCCGTATAAAAAAGAGACCTTTTTAAGTGCCTCCGAATTCGGTGAAAATCACAGCGCTTTGAGCAGTTTTTTTAGTTCTTCCGGCGTGAAATGATACACCGCGTCACAGAACTGGCAGGTCATTTCCACACCCTTGCCTTCGTCGGCGATCTCTTGCAGATCCTTGCGTCCCATGCTGATAAGTGCCTTTTCGACACGCTTTTTGGAACAGAAGCAATGGTATTCCACCTTGGTTTTGCCGACGATTTCGGGATCAAAACCGTCGAGGATCTTTTTTGCCATGCCCTCGACGCCGTAGGCGGGCAAAAGTTCGGTGACGGGACCTGCGGAGTTGATGTTTTCTTCCAGCCTGTCGATCAGCGAATCATCCGCACCGGGTAGAAGTTCGACGATGTAGCCGCCTGCGGTGGTGATCGAAAGATCCTTGTCGACTAGCACGCCGAGTGCTACGGCGGACGGGATCTGTTCACTTGTGGCGAGATATTGTGTCACATCCTCGGCAATTTCGCCAGAAACAAGGGGGCAGGAGCCGACGTACGGCTCTTTCAGTCCGAGATCCTTGATGACGGTCAGCGAGCCGTCGACGCCAACGCCGGCGCCGACATTGAGTTTGCCCGGGCGTTTTTCGGGAAGTTCGACGAAGGGATTTTGCAGATAGCCGCGGACATTGCCCGCGCTGTCGGAAACGGCGGTGATTGTGCCGAGAGGGCCGCCGCCGCGGATCTGCATCGTCAGCGAGTCGTTTTCGCCTTTGAGCCCGCTTCCGAGAATCGACGCCGCAGTCAGCGCACGACCGAGTGCAGCGGAAGCAAGTGCGGAGGTTTTATGAATTTCCGCGGCACGACGGACAATATCCGTCGTATCGACCGAACATATGCGAATAAAACCGTCACGCGACATTGCGCGAATCATTTCACCCAAAAATAATTACCTCTTTTCACAGACAAAGAAAATTCGATGCGTATCGGCATCGGGTGGTGATGTTTTCAGTTCACGGTATATATTCCGAACGGAGAGTCCGGCGGCGGAGAGCATATCCCTCAGTTCATCCGTTGTCCAAAGATGCTGGGTATGGGATTCGCAGAAGCGTTCCCAAAGGCCGCCGCGTTCTTCAAAAATATCCATATCAATGTGCAGATTGCGGGTGGCGCCGGAATACGACGCCTGCCAGATGCACATGGCGTCCTCACTTTCACGCACGAAGGCTTGACCGTCGAGCCAAAAGAATTTCGCTTCGGTATCGACGTCGAAAATGAAAAGACCGCCTTTATTCAAAAAAAGACTCACACGACGAAACGTCCTTGCAAGCTTTGGCGCCGAGATGATGTAATTGATACTGTCGAGTGCGCAGACTACGGCATCAACGGTGTCGTTGAGGTCGAGTTTTTCCATCGGTTGATGCAAAAGAAGCGGTGCGGGATCGAGCCCCTGACATTTTTCGCGTGCGACCATGAGCATTTCTTCGGAAAGGTCGACCGCCGTCATGTCATATCCGCGCTTTGCAAGTTCCACTGTCAACGATCCTGTCCCACAGGCGAGATCCAAAACGGTTTTCGGAACTTTTTTTGCGTGCGTCCAGATCCGTTCATAGTAATTTGCCCATTTTCGGTAATTTACGTCCTCCGTAAAATCATCGTAATGGGAGGCGAGCGTGGAATATGTCATTTTTCGCTCTCCTTTTTCAGATGTTCAAGTACCGCGGCATATCCGCCGGAGCCGTACATCATGGAATGATTGACGCGGGAGATCGTCGCAGTGGATGCGCCGGTCTTTTCGGCAATATCATGGTAAACACAACCGTCGGCGAGGAGTTTTGCGACACGGAGTCTTGCGGAAATCGCCGCAATTTCTCCGACGGTGCAAATATCATCAAAGAAGTTTTCGCATTCTTCCATCGAGCCTAGACTCAATACGGCCTCATAGAAGGCGCGTTCATTTTCAAGGTCCTGCGGATTACGAAGTTTCATTGTGATCCCTCCGAAAGTTTTATACTTTAATATGATAACACAGTTTCACGCAAAAGTACAGTGCAGAACGAAAAAAGATTCAAAAATCTTTTGAGGATTTACATTTCATTCATATTTTTCATGAATTTCTGACATAAATCCGATGTATCATATACTCGTAGTCAAGGAAAAGACGATCGTTTCCGAAAAATCCGACTTTTTATCGAAAGGATGAATACAAATGTCTGACAACGAATTTAATAACAATAACGTATATAAAGTCCCGTTCACCGAACCAGACAATGCCCCTCAACCGAACCCGACGCAAAACAATGCGTCCGGCAACGACAACGGCGCGTACCATTACGACTTCCGTTATCAACAACCGCAGTCGCAGTACCATTATCAGTATCAGCCGCAATACTCCTCCTATCAGCACCCGACCGAAAAGCAGCCGAAGGTCAAAAAAGAGAAAAAACATCATCGCGGATTCGGATTTGCCGCGGCAATGGTCGCCCTCGTGCTTGTCACAAATCTCGCCACCGGCGGTATCCTTTACGGATTGCTCAGCGATAAGATCTCCGATCGTTCCTCCACGGTGTCAGGCGGATATACCCAAAGCGTCGTCGACTATTCCGGCAACACGGCAAGCGTGAATGTCGCCGCATCCGATGCGACCAAGTACGATGTCATCAAACAGATCGCCGCAAATGTCGGTCCGGCGGTCGTCGGCATCAAACTTTCCGCATATTCGCAGAGTTTCATGGGCGAACAGTCCTTTTCGGAGATCTGCGAGGGATCGGGCGTTATCATCAGTGGTGACGGATACATCGTCACCAACAACCATGTCGTCGAATACGCCAAGTCTTCGTCGCAGTACAATCTCAGCGGTGTTGTTATCGAGGTCGTTTTGCAGGATGACCGTTCATTTGAGGCGGAACTCATCGGTTGCGATGAAATGACCGACCTTGCCGTCATCAAGATCGACGCGGATGATCTCACCGTCGCAAAACTCGGCTCGTCCGCAAGTCTTGCCGTGGGCGATATGGCGGTCGTCATCGGCAACCCGCTGGGCATGGAATTTTACGGCAGTGTTACCGACGGTATCATCAGCGGTCTTGACCGTTCCGTCACCATTGACGACACCACGATGAACCTCATTCAGACCAATGCCGCCGTTAACTCCGGCAACTCGGGCGGCGCACTCCTGAACGCGTCGGGCGAGGTTGTCGGCATCGTCAACTCAAAGGTTTCCGTTTCCGGCGTTGAAGGCCTCGGATTTGCCATTCCGATCGACGATGCAAAGCCGATCATTGACGATTTGATCCGATACGGCTATGTCAAAAACCGTCCGTACATCGGACTCAGCGGCGGTGATGTTTCGAGCGTGATGAGCACCTACTACGGCTGGCCGGAGGGTGTGTATGTCGGCAGTGTCACCGCAGGCTCTGCGGCGGAAAAGGCGGGCATACGCATGGGCGATGTCATTGTTGAACTCGACGGCGAAAAGATCACCTCGATGGTCGACATCGACAGTGTCAAGAGCAACCACAGTGCCGGCGATACCGTCAGCATCGTCGTTTACCGCAACGGCGAGAATATCACGCTTTCGCTGACTTTTGACGAATATCAAAATAACTGATATAATAAATAACGGATATAATCACGAAAACGCCGCAGAATGTTCTGCGGCGCTTTCCACTACCTAAAATGATGAATAGAGGAATGTCAATGAATTGGTTTGCAAGAATGATGTACGGCAGATACGGCACCGATCAGTTGAATTTGGCGACGCTTGTGCTGGGCATTTTGGTTTCGATCATCGGACGGATCGTCAAAAAGGTCACCGGGTTGGATTTCATTTATGTCATCACGACGGCGATCGCGTACATCCTGCTTGTGATCATGTTTTATCGGATGTTTTCGCGCAACATCACCAAGCGCAGGATCGAAAACGATAAATTTATGAGCTTTTGGTGGCCGATCGGTCAAAAACTTTCCAAACTGATCGCCAGAATTCGCGAAAGCAAGACGCATCGTCGCTTCCGTTGCCCCGAATGTCGTCAGCAGGTGCGTGTTCCGCGACATCGCGGTAAGATCAAGATCACCTGTCCGAAATGCAGAACGCAGTTTGTAAAAAGAACATAATCAGACGGAAAACGAAGTATTTTATTATGAATATCGAAAGACCGCGCTTTCGGCGTATTTCGAAGGTGCGGTCTTTCTCGTATCGGTCGGAAAATCACACCCTATAATCAGCAGGAAAATATTCATTTTAAAATAAAACTGAATAAAAAATATCAAAAATCACCCGTTTTGTTGACAATCCCCAAATGAGTTCGGATAATGATGTGTATTTTGGCAAAACGACAGAAAAAGTAAATTGACAGTTATATTACATTAGATGTATAATATACACATATTTTTATGAAAAGAGGTTTGCTTCTATGGCAAAACGCATCTACAATTTTTCCGCAGGTCCTTCTCAACTTCCGCTTCCGGTTCTTGAAAAAGCCGCATCCGAACTGGTCTGTTGGGGTGATTCCGGAATGTCAGTGATGGAGATGAGTCATCGAAGTAAAGCCTATCAGTCCATCATTGATACCACCGAGCAGCGTCTTCGCAATCTCATCGGCATTCCGGACAATTATAAGGTTCTGTTCCTTCAAGGCGGTGCTTCGACGCAGTTTGCGATGGTTCCGATGAACCTCATGAACAAAAATCATGTCGCCGACTATGCCGTTACCGGCCAGTTCTCCGGCAAGGCTTATGAAGAAGCGCAGAAATTCGGTGATGCCCGTTGCGTCGCCACCACCAAGGACATTGTCTTTACCCGTATTCCGCAGCAGAACGAACTGAATCTTTCCGATGATGCGGATTATATGCACATCTGCTTTAACAACACCATCTACGGCACCAAGTGGAACTACATCCCCGAAACCAAGTGCCCGCTGATTGCCGATATGTCCTCTTGTATGCTATCCGAGCCCGTGGATGTGACCAAGTTCGGTCTGATCTATGCCGGTGCGCAGAAAAATATGGGACCTGCCGGCGTCACCGTTGTCTTTGTCCGCGAAGATCTCATCGGCGATCCGATCGAGGGCACGCCCACCATGCTTACCTACGCCACGCACGCTAAAAACGGCTCCATGTATAACACGCCTCCGACGTATTCGATCTATATGGTCGGTCTTGTTGCCGAATGGCTGGAAAGCATCGGCGGACTTGAAGAAATGAAAAAGATCAACCTCAAAAAGTCTGCGATGCTGTATGATTATCTCGATTCGAGCAAGATGTTCATCAATCCGGTTGAAAAGTCCAGCCGTTCGATGATGAATGTCACATTTAAGACCGAATCCGCCGACCTCGACGCCGAATTCGTTGCTGCTGCCACTGCGGAAGGTCTTTGCACGCTGAAAGGTCACCGTTCCGTCGGTGGCATGAGAGCGTCCATCTACAATGGTATGCCGATCGAAGGCGTCGAAAAACTCGTCGACTTCATGGGCAAGTTCGAAAAGAACCATTGATTTTAAATGATTTGGAGTTATCAAAATGTTTGAAATAAAAGTCCTCAATAAAATCGCCAAGATCGGTACCGATCGACTCGGCGATAACTTCCGCTTCGACGCCGAGGTTGAAAACCCGGACGGTATTCTCGTCCGCAGCGCGTCGATGCTCGAAATGGAACTCCCGAAAAACCTCAAGGGCATTGCCCGTGCCGGTGCCGGCGTCAACAATATTCCGATCGACCGTTGCAGTGAAGCCGGTATCGCGGTGTTTAACACCCCGGGCGCCAATGCCAACGCAGTCAAGGAACTTGCCGTCTGCGCACTGCTCATTTCTTCCAGAAAGATCACCGCAGGTATCAATTGGGCCCTCGGTCTTGAAAACAACCCCGATGCCGCCGCATTGATCGAAAAGGGCAAAAGCCAATTCGTCGGTCCCGAACTCTACGGCAAAAAACTCGGCGTCATCGGACTCGGTGCCATCGGCGTTCTCGTTGCCAACGCCGCACACGGTCTCGGCATGGAAGTCTACGGCTATGATCCGTTCCTTTCCGTTGATGCTGCGTGGAAACTTTCCCGATCCATCAAGCACGCCAAAGACATCAAAGAGATATTTGCAGAGTGCGATTATATTTCCGTCCATGTCCCGCTGATGCCCGCTACGAAGGGACTGATCAATGCCGAAGCCATTGCACAGATGAAAGACGGCGTCCGCATCATCAATCTTGCACGCGGCGGTCTGGTCGATAACACTGCCATCCTGCCCGCCCTCGAAAGCGGAAAGGTCGCGGCATATGTCACCGACTTCCCGGATGCCGAAGTTATCGGCAAAACCGGCGTCATCGCTATCCCGCACCTCGGTGCATCTACGCCGGAAAGCGAAGACAACTGTGCGATGATGGCTTGCGACGAACTGCGTGAATTCCTCACAGAGGGTATCATTCGCAATTCCGTCAACCTTCCGAATGTTGAGGAGCCGCTTGCGTTCGATTCGAGAATGCTCGTCATCCACAGAAATATCCCGAACATGGTCAGTGCCATTACGAAAGTTCTCGCCGAAAAGGGCATGAACATCGAAAATATGGTCAATAAGTCCAAAAAGGACTATGCCGTGACTGTCATCGACTTTGATGGCAAGGCAGACGCCGACATCACCGACATCGTCGCAAAGGTCGAAGGCGTTCTTTCCGTCCGTGTCATCGAAAAATAACCGAAAAACAAAAATGCAAACACCGTTGCGGTCAATCCGCAACGGTGTTTTTTCGTTAAAAATAAAATTTGACTGATAAATTCGATTTTGATGCAATTTTCGACAAATTTCGCATCTTTGTACCTGATATAATACAACAAGGGAAGCCCGCTTGTCCTCGATGCTTTATTCCGCTTTCGGCGGATTTTTCGGCGGAATGGCACGCAACATATTGATTTTGAAGCCGAGGGCGGAAAAACGCTCCTCGTATTCGGTGACGATGTTCGGGATGTTTTCGGCGTGCAAGTCGCGTGTGAGGTAGAGGATTTCCCATCCGCGCTCTTTGAGTTCCTCCACGGAAAATTCAAATAAGCCCGCATTGTCGGTCTTGAAACGAAGTTCGCCGCTTTCGCCGAGAACGGCGGCGTACATATCGAGGAAACTGCGGTAGGTCAAACGACGCTTTGCGTGGCGGGATTTCGGCCACGGATCGCTGAAATTAAGGTAGAGCGTTTTGACTTCGCCGGGAGCAAACCATTCGGACAGATTGGATGCGTCCTGCGAAATAAAACGAACATTGCCGAGTTCCGCACGCTTTGTCGCCTCCATCGCCATGATGAGTGCGCCCGGCTCGCGTTCGATCCCGATATACCGCTGATCTGGATCGGCTTCGGCGGTGCCGATAATGAAACGCCCCTTGCCGCAACCGATCTCCAACGCAACGGGTGCGCCCCAGTTTCCGCGGAGTGCCGTGGGATCCGAGATCATCATATCCGACGCCGCCTCGAGTCTGCGGTCGAGGTTCGGCTTTTTTCTCATTCTCATAAATTTTCTCCTTTTTTAAACTATGTATATTATATACGCTCTGCGAAATTTCGACAAGAAAAAAATTTTGAAAAATACAGAACAAATGTTTGCTTTTTTTGAAAAAATGTGCTATGATATTTACATAAGATTTTTCGGACGGGTTTGGAGTGAGAAAATGGACATCAGGCAGAAACTTGTGATCCTCGGCGAAGCGGCAAAATACGACGCATCCTGCGCATCGTCGGGATCGGGCAGGCAGGGGAAGGATGGCTTCGGCAAGGCGTGTATGGCGGGCATTTGTCACACATGGGCGGCGGACGGCAGATGTATTTCGCTTTTGAAAGTCCTGCTGTCGAACACCTGCATCTACGATTGCGCATACTGCGTCAACCGCGTTTCCAATGATGTGCCGAGGGCGAGATTTACACCGCGTGAACTTGCGGATATTACGGTGGAATTTTACCGCAGAAATTATATCGAGGGATTGTTTTTAAGTTCCGCGGTGATGAAAAATCCCGACTATACCTGCGAACAGATGCTGGAAGTATTGCGGATTTTGCGAAATGAATACCGATATTTCGGCTACATCCATGTCAAACTCATCCCCGGATCGTCGCAGGAAATGACCGATCGCATCGGACTTTATGCCGACCGCGTCAGTGTGAACGTCGAATTGCCGACAAGGGCGTCGTTGAAACTTCTTGCACCGTCAAAGCAACCCGAGCATATTTTGTCGTCGATGGATCGCATCAAGCAGGCAAAGGAACAAAATGCGGAGGAACGCAGGCATTTCAAGAACGCGCCTTTGTTTGCACCGGCGGGGCAATCCACGCAAATGATCGTCGGCGCAACGCCGGACAGTGACCGCAAATTGCTCGCGCTTTCCGGCGCACTATATAAAACATATCAAATGAAGCGCGTCTATTTTTCGGCGTATATGCCCGTGGGTAATGCACTGATGCTTCCGGGACCGGAACGCCCGGTGCCGCTTCGGCGGGAACACCGCCTGTATCAGGCGGACTGGCTGATGCGGTTTTACGGATTTTCGACGGAGGAGATCACGGAGGGGACGAATGACAACCTCGACCTCGATCTCGATCCGAAATCGGCATGGGCGATCCGACATCCCGAACAGTTCCCGGTCGAGGTCAATACCGCCCCATATGAGACGATCCTGCGCGTTCCGGGAATCGGGGTGATCTCCGCCAAACGCATCATCGCCGCAAGACGGCTGGGCGCGGTGCGGTTGGAGCATTTGCGAAAACTCGGCGTTGTGATGAAACGCGCACAGTATTTTGTCACCGCAATGGGAAAATTCGGCGGCAGGGCGATGCCGGGCAACCCGATGATGCGTGAAATTTTGACCGACAGTCCGAGCGTGCAGGCGCAACTGTCGCTATTCACCGATGAAACCGCACTTCCCGAGCCGGAGGCGTTTCGTCGGTTGAGGCAGGCGGCGGGAGGAGAATTGTTATGATCTATTTGTATGACGGAAGTTTTGAGGGCTTTGAAACGGCGATCTTTCACGCATGGCGCGATGGAACGGCACAGATCATCGACTGTATGCCGGGACCGAGCCTTTTTGATGTGAAAGTCGTTGCGACCGATGAGGTCGCCTCAAATCGCGTTGAGGCGGGAATGTCGCGGCTTTCGCCGTCCATGCCGAGCGATGTCTACCGTGCATGGCTTTCCCGGGAAGACGGGATCGACGATGTTTTGCTTGGGACGATCCGAGTCGGATTTGCAAAACGTTGCGATCCGTTTGCATATCGGCAGGACGACTGTTGTCGTCGGGCGGCGGAAGCGGAACGCAGAGTCGGATTGGAGCAGCATCGTTTTTTGGAATTCGTGCGCTTTGCACAGATTGACGAAAATGTGTATGTCAGTGATATCGAGCCGTCCTATGACATTTTGCCGTTGATCGCGGGACATTTTTTCGGCAGAATGGGCGGTGTGAAATTCGTTATCCGCGATATTTCACGGATGCGTGCGGCGGTTTCCGACGGAAAACACTGGTACATCGCCGAACTCGACGGCGAACAGGTGCCTTTTCCGTTGGAGGACGGATATTCGGCGATGTGGCGGGATTATTTCGAACATATGGCGATCCGACAACGCATCAACCCGAAATTGCAGCGTCAACTTGTTCCGTCGAGATACCGAAATCATTTGACCGAATTCCAAAACGAAAACACGGAGATTGCAAACTGATATCCGCTTTTTTCTGATACGACGGACGAAAATAAAAAGCACGGCTGAAAGCCGAGTACTCTAACGGACAGTCAAATATTTGCAATAAAACATCGACTGAAAAGGGAAATTTTCTGCTTTCAGTCGGTGTTTTCTGTTTTTCATGAGAAAAACCTCCGTATTTTACAATACTACGGAGGTTTGTTTATTTTTGCAACAATACTTAACTCATCCCGTCAATTTTAATCGCTCAACGACATAATTGCAGCGGTCTTTGCATGAATTTCCGTGGTATCAAAGATTTTCAGTTCGGAGTCTTCCGGATGAATAAGTAAGCCTATTTCGGTGCAACCGAGAATAACTGCCTCGGCACCGCGTTTGCTCAACTGAGAAATAATTCTTGAAAACTCTTTGCGTGATCCATCGTTAAAAATGCCGACGCATAATTCATTAAAAATCACGTCATTAACCAATTCGATATCATCCTCATCGGGAATAAGAACAGTGAAACCGCAATCTATCAGTTTTTGCTTATAAAAGTCCTGCGTCATTGTATATTTCGTACCGAGTAATGCGACGGATTTAATATGCTCTTTCGCCAACTGATCGGCAGTAGTTTCGGCGATGTGAATAAGCGGTACCGAAATCGCAGACTGAACTTGGTTAAAGACCTTGTGCATGGTATTGGTGCATATTAAAATCAGTTCTGCACCTGCAAGTTCAAGTTTGCGAGCCGCGT
This sequence comes from Clostridiales bacterium UBA1758, assembly GCA_002315595.1. Lineage (GTDB taxonomy): Bacteria > Bacillota > Clostridia > Oscillospirales > UBA1758 > UBA1758. The sequence goes on from DCHG01000011.1 coordinate 78,197, forward strand.
CTGCCAAAATTTCACCGCTTCTTTCCCACTCGCCCGAAGACTGGCATTTTTCGATTTCATCAAACTCAACACTGTAAAGAACAATTCTTGCGCTGTGCAGTCCGCCGAGTTTTTCCTTAACATACTCGTTGATAATGCTGTAATATGGAATAGTACTTTCCCAACTCATTCCGCCAATAAGTCCGATGGTTTTCATTTACGTTGCTCCTTTATTTACGGCGAATTAAAAAATCACATCATAATTGATTTCGAGACCGCCGTCACAAATCGGAAAATGCAAGGTGCGCTTATCGGGCGTCAGCGCAAAACGCCTGATCGGCATAGTATTCCCATTCTTGATTTAGAATTATTACAAAATGTATGCGCCGTATTTTTCAGCGACGGGAACGAGTGAAGCGGGGATCTTGACCGCGGCGCGTCCGGCGTAATGACGGAGCATTTTTTCCAAAATTTCGTCCTGTCCGTCTTCTGCGACAAAGACGAGGGGAGATTTGCACTGAATACAGAATTCCGACAAAAATTCTTCGGCGTCCGACGCATCGGTGACATTCGACAGATCAATGCCGATCGCGTCGGTGTCGAGTTCATCGGCTTCGTCAAGCGCGTCATACGCACCGTCGCCAGAAAGCATTTCGTCGCTCAACGCAAAGCAATCGAATGAGAGATCATCCGCCGGAAGGAATTCGAAAGCACTGCAAATGAACTCGCCGTTGTTCCGTTCGGGTGCGGGGGAAAGTGCGGCGAGTTTTTTGCCGAGCGAACGCATATAATCGGGCGTTGTTCCGCAACATCCGCCGATGAGACGGACGCCCGCCGCAACAAAATCCGAAGTGAGCGACGAAAATTGATCCGCATTGAGCGAAAAGACGGTCTTTCCGTCGACCAACTGCGGCAACCCCGCGTTCGGTTTTGCAACCAAAGGAATGTTCACGACCTTACTCATCGCCTGAATTGGGGCAAGCAGACTCGACGGTCCGCCGGAGCAGTTTGCGCCGACTGCAATGGCGCCGAGTGAGGAAGCAACGATCGCAACGACCTCGGGCGAGTTCCCCGAAAGCGTGCGACCGCCTGCCTCAAAGGTCGCGGTGACGATGACGGGAGCCACGGAATTTTCGCGTGCGGCGAGAATGCCCGTACGGATCTCGGCGATGTCGCCGAAGGTTTCGAAATGAACGGCGTCCACGCCAAAAAGAGCCTTGATCTGTTCGGAAAATGCAGAATAGGCACGCTCAAAGGTTAGCCCGCCCATCGGAGCAAACAGTTCGCCGGTCGGTCCGACGGAGGCGATGACGGAGGCGTTTCCGGCTTCCGCACACGCAAGCGCGACAGCCTTTTCATTCAATTCCGCCGTCCGTCCGGCGAGTCCGTGACGGGCAAGTTGAATGGGGTTTCCCGTAAAAGTGTTGGTCTGTATGGCGTCGCAACCCGCCTCGACATAGGCACGGTGGACACTGAAAACGGCGTCCGCGTGTTCAACATTCCAAAGGTCGCTTGCTTCGTCACCGCGAAGTCCCGTGGATTGCAACAGCGCACCCTTTGAGCCGTCATAGAGATTCAGACGATCCAACGATAATTTCATCATCAACGCTCCTTTTTCGAATCGTTATTTTGAAAAATAGTCCACGACGCTTGACGCGATCGACGAAGCAAGTTCCGTTTGTCCCTGAACGGAAAGCATCCAATCGAAGTCCTGCGGTGAGGACAAAAAGCCCATTTCAATGAGAATATGCGGGCACCATGTGCCACGACAGATATACAGATTTTGCTCGCGCAGACCGCGGGAGGTGCGTGCGGGAACGGAAGACGGATTGGTCAGACCGTTATGGATTATTTCGGCAAAATCGGCGGAAAGTGTTTCACGGTAAAGTGTCACGATGCCGTGAATGTCGGAAATATCCGTGGTGCGGTCAAAACTGTTCGAATGGAGCGAGATCAAAAGGTCCGGTTTGATCGACCATGAAAGTGAAAGACGGTTGACAAGCGGAACGGAACAATCGCCCGCACGCGTCAGTACAACAGTCGCGCCGAGTTTCATCAGTTCACGGCGGAGATATTTGACGGCGATGAGGTTACAATCCTTTTCACTTGCGAGCGAGCCGAGTGAGCCGACTGCACCGATGTCCGTTCCGCCGTGACCGGGATCGAGCATAATCACAAGCCCTGAAAGAGGTTTGGCGGCGTTTTCGTCGACCGTGATATGATGCTTGAAATGGACGATGATTGCAAAATCATCCGTTTCCGTCCACCATCCGTCGATGACTTTGGCGGGGGTGAGATGATAGGTCGTGACGCCGCTTTCTTCGTCAAAGGTGAGTTTTGCGGACGAAAACAAAGATTCGTCCATCACGATCTCACCCGCATCGACGACACCGCGGAAATTGATCAATAAATCGCCGTTGTCATCGACGGAGACCTGCGCAAGTGCATTTCCGTCGAGTTGAAAACGGAGAGCATCGTCGGTTTTGCCGACCTCATAACCGATACCGGTCATTCGGGCACCAAAACTTCCCTCTGTGTCGATTTCAAGATACTCGCATGGAATCCAAAGACCGCCGTCGAGCCGTGCCCATTCGCCGTTGGTGCAGGTCACGCGTCCGGTCATTCCGCGGCAAAGGTAACCGTTGGAGTCGCCCGTCGAAGTAAATGTCGAATAGGTGAACGCCATCGGACTTGTCACGGTTGCGGTAACGACGCAGTCGGGCTCAATCACACGCACACTGCCCGCACTCTGCACGGAGGAAGTGCGGCGGTCACAGGTCATTCGGTATGTGACCTTGCCAAGATCTTTTAAGCGTCCGGCGTAGGCGGAATCCCCGACAAAGGTATATGCGGCGGAAAAGGTGGTCAGATAAATTTGATCCGCATCGGGAGCCTCGGTATCGGCAGGCCAAAGGCGGATCGTTTCATTGCCGATAACGGCGGTAACGGTGGCACCGATCGGGGCGGTGCAGATGAGATTCATCGTGTCACCGGGGGAACCGAGAGTGTCTTTTTTGGGGGTGACTTCGCCGGAAAAGTCAAGTTTGTCGGCGGTTTGAAAATTCGTTGTCGAAGGGTTGGAAGCGGCAACGCGTGTAATTGTCAGCGACACATCGTCTTGACCGTCCTGCGCAAAAAGAAAGGTGTTTTCGCCCTCGGAAAGCGCAACAAGCAAGCCGTAGGTGCCCTGCTCGGTACGGTCGGCGATCGGTTCGCCGTTCATATAAAGAGGCACCGACGGATCGGAGGTACCCTGCACATAATAGGTTGCCGACGCGGTTGAAAAACCGTTTTCCGGCGAGCCGACACGGAGTTTGCCGAGGATGAAATTCGATCCGAGAACGCTGGTATATTCTTTTGCTTTCTTTGCCACGGCAAGACCTTCGTCGGCATAGAATTCAGCGAGTTTTTGTTCAAGCACCGTGCCCTTGTAAAGATTCAAACGGAAGTGAATACTGCCGCCATAGGTTTGAAAACCGCGGGCATATTCGATTTGATGCAAAATTTCGTCCGCACCCGTTTCACCGTACCACGGACTTTCGGGATCGGTCGCTTGACTGACGCGATAGCCCGCGTGACCGACAATGAGTTGCACCGAGGTACCTTCGGTGACATCCGCCCACCAGTCGACCAAAATAGCGTAATCGGCGACGGAATACCCGATTTCCCAATAAATCTGCGGCGCGATATAATCCACCCATTCGTTTTTCACCCATGCACGGGAATCGGCATAGAGCCGGTCGTAACTTTCCATACCGCTTGTGGCACTGCCGAGTGGATCGGTGGCTTCATTGCGCCAAATGCCGAAGGTGCCGACGCCGAAAATGACCTTTTTCGAACGGCAATATTCGCCGACCTCACGGATGAGAGCATTCACGCTTTCCCGGCGGAATTCGGCGATATCGTCGTATTCCGCACCGTATTCGGCGTAGGTCGCGCCGTCGTCAAACAGATCGGCGGAGTCATAGGGATAAAAATAGTCATCGAAATGAATCCCGTCGACATCATATTTTTCACAGATTTCGCGGATGCCGGAAAGGATCAGTTCGCGCACGGCGGGGAGTCCGGGATCGAGGTAGAGATTGCCGTCGACATGGGAAACGGTGTATTCGGGGTGTTGACGGGCAGGATTTTTTTCGGAAAGCGAAGCGAGTGTTTTCGGGGAATCTGCGGTACCGCCCGCAGTGACACGGTAGGGATTAATCCATGCGTGTAGGCTGAGTTCGTTTTCATGTGCGGCGGTGATCCAGTATTCAAGCGGATCGAAATCCGCGGGAAGTTCCCCGCCCTGTGTACCGACCAGATATGCGGAGGTCGGATAGATTTCGGAAGGATAAATTGCGTCACAACAGGGGCAGACCTGCAAAAAGATCGCGTTGAAGCCCATGCTGACGGCGGAAGCGATCTGCGCGTCGATTTCCGCCTTCATCGCGTCCGTGTCAAGCGTGGTCGACGATGGAAAATCGAGTCCGTACACGGTCGCCACCCAAACACCGCGAAGTTCCGGGACGGTACTGACACCGGGGGTGTCGTCGCCAGTGGTTTCGGGGGAATTCATACCGCCGAGGCCGGGTGCGACAACCACAACGATCGTTGCAAGCACGACGATCACGGCGATCAATATCAAAAATGTGCGGACGGTTTTTTTCATAATAACTCCCATTTTGACAAAAATATCTGAAATCATTTTATCATATCCCGGTGGTAAAGTCCATAAGCGGAGGCATAAAAAGCGTTGTCCGTTTGTAAAGTTATGAGGAACGGAGAAAAATGATGTTCAATGATTTGACGCGGAAAAACGTGAAAAGTTCAATTCGGGCAAAAGAAAAAAGCAGGAAGTTGCCTTCCTGCTTTTAACAGTTGAAAGATAATTACTTGATTTCGACAGTAGCGCCGGCTTCGGTGAGCTGCTTGGCGATGTCGTCGGCAGTAGCCTTGTCAACGTTTTCCTTGACCGGCTTCGGAGCACCGTCAACGAGTTCTTTGGCTTCTTTCAAGCCGAGACCGGTAACGGCACGGACAACCTTGATGACGTTGATCTTGGCTTCGCCGGCGGAAGCGAGGACAACGGTGAATTCGGTCTGAGCAGCAGCAGCAGCCGGCTCGTCGGAAGCGGCCGGGGCGGCTGCAACAGCGACAGGAGCAGCGGCGGAAACGCCGAACTCTTCTTCGATAGCGCTGACGAGCTCGCTGAGCTCGAGAACGGTAAGGGCTTTGATTTCTTCGATAAGGGCAGTGATCTTTTCGCTAGCCATTTTAATTTCCTCCAATAAAATAATTATTCTGCAACGGCTTCAGTTGCGGGTTCGGAATTTTTCTCGGCGATAGCCTTGACGGCGACGGCGAGACGGGTAATGGTGGCGTTCATGCCGCCCAAAATCTGAGCGATGAGCACCTCGCGGGAAGGCAGGGAAGCAAGTTTCTTAACGGTGTCAACGTCGATGACGCGACCGTCAACAAAACCGGCCTTGACCTTGATGTTCTCGTTTTTCTTGGCGGCGGCAACAATCAACTTGGCAGCGATGACCGGGTCGGTCGCGCTGGTCGCAAGGGACGTGGTACCGTTCAGAACGTCATTGAGAGCTTCAAAACCAACTTCTTTTGCAGCAAAGCGGGTAAGGGTGTTTTTAACAACAGAGTATTCAACACCGTTGGCACGCAGATCGCTACGGAATTTGGTGTCGTCTTCAACACTGATTCCTTTGTAGTCGACGATAACGCCGGAAGCGGCATTACCCATACGGTTGATCAGTTCGGCGACAATAGCCTTCTTGGATTCAAGGACCTGTGCGTTTGGCAAAGTATTTCACCTCTTTCAACTGTGAAACTGTGTCGGCGTGTCCGACAACAATAAAAAAATCCTTGCGTCAAAAGACACAAGGACAGTACAAACATATCAGTTTGCTCCTCGGTAGGTAGAAACGTTATGCCGTACGGCACCTACTGTCTTAAGAACGCTCTGCTATTATATCATCGTTATCTCGCTTTGTCAAGAAAAAATTACAAAAAAACCCGGAAAAGAGGAAAATCTTTTCCGGATTTCGAAAATTACTTGATATTTGCTTCGTCGAGGAAGTCGGCAAACTCCGCAAGACGTGCGGCGGTGCTGAAATGGCAGTTCATCCAGAACTGACCGCCGGTTTCACGGCAGTCCGGCAGCATCCAGTGCGTCGGGAACTGACCGGTGGTCGGATTTTGCATCCGTGTCAATTGATCGGCAAGCGCACGCGCCTTGGCAAGGTGAAGTTCACCGCGACCGGCACGGTACATATTGATAAAGGTATTCATACACGCGGCGGTGCTGGAGTCGATCGGCATATGCCACTGATACTGTTCCAACGCGGCGGGCAGTGACCAGATGCTCGGATCGGTCGGGTGACGGTTCCACGGGCAGGCACGCGTCCAGACGACGAACTGATCCTCGATAAATCGCATAAGATCGTCGCAGGCCGCCATCTTTTCGGCGTCGTCGGCGTGGTATTTCGTGTACTGGGCGATCAGGGCTTCGGCTTCAAACGGGGTGAGGTTGGAATAGTGGATGCTGAGGTAACTGTCCTCAAACTGACCTTCCCAGTTATAGGTGGCAAGTTGTTCGCGTTCGATGTATGCGCGTGCATTGTCGGCAAGCGTCTTCCAAACGGCTCCATCCGTACGCTCATAAAGACTCATCAAAAAAGGTACGATCTGACTGAGTGTGTTGCAGTAACTCGTACTGGTCGGCTCGCCGGTTTCACGGTCGAGAATGATGTGCCAACTGCCGTTCGGCAGGACATGATCACGATAAAATTCGCCGATTTTGAGTGCGGCGTCGAAGTATCTCGTGTCGCCCGTGACCTTTTCGAGTTTCAGATAACTTATGCCTGCGCTGGCGGGATAGATCATCATCATCGTGCCGAGACGTTCGGGGGCACAGAAATTTTCGTGTTTGTCGGGATCGGGACGGAAGTCGATCATATACGTCAGAGGCAGGTGGGCAAGCGGACGGCCCGCAGGTTCGGAAGTGGCGATCATATAGTCCGCGGCTCTTTTGGCAATCGTAATGGCATCCGCTGCACATTCCGGGCGGAGTCCCGAATAAATGATCATTGCATTGATGAGCGACGAGATCATTTTGTTCGGGAAAACATAGTAGTCATAGTTCGGATCGGGGGTACCGTCGGTCAGCCAATGCTGAACAAAACTCTGCCGATAGGCAAAGTCGTAGGCGAGTGTCGCACTTTCGCGGTAAGAGCGTGCCGCAGGCGGGAAGTTTGCGGGGAACGGTGCGGTCTTGAAGAAGGTGCGCGCACCGACAAGATAACGGTCACTGCCGTCTTCGTTCAGCGCGTGAACGGTGAGTTCGACCACACCTTCGGGGATCTCGCGCCAGATCGGAGTGAGAAGTGCGGACGCATCATCGGTTAAAAAGCAGTGCATTTCGCCCTTTTCGTCGACGGCGGTATAGCGGTATTGCTTGCAACCGGGGATGTTTTGAAACTGAAACGATGGGGTGTACATATATTGAAAGGATTGCGTATTCCAATACGGTCTGCCGGCTCCGCCACCGTGGTGTGCGGTGGTTTTGGGGGAGCAGGCTTCCTCAAATGCTTGTTTGGCAAGTTCTGCTTTGGTCATAATTTCCTCCTGCGAATATTTGATTTTCAGCACCATTGTATCAGCGCGTTATGGGATAGTCAAGGGAAAAAAGAAAGGATTTTGCGGAAAAAAGTATTGAGAATTTCACATCCTGCGTGTAAAATATAAGAAAAGGATAATGCGTCAATACACGATCACACCACCCCTTTGTTTGAAAGATCGACCGATGATGTAAATGAGTTGTAATGAAAGGAACGGAGAACATGAGTGTACCCGTATATTTTCAGCCCCATTTGGACGAAAAGATCAAAAAGATCAGAGCGCTTGATTTTAAGATCGGCAACCACGGTGAAAGTTTTGTTTTCATCACTGATATTCATTGGGATACGAGCGAAAAACATTCCTTTGACCTGATCCGATATGTTCAAAACCGTTGTAACGCGAAAAAAATCTTCTCCGGCGGTGACATTGCCTGCTCCAACGGCGATGACGGGCAGACGCTTGAACAGTTCCTGCCTGAGGTTGAGCCGTTTCTTGAATATGTGCGTTCCGTCGGCATGGAGCATTATATGGTCGTCGGTAACCACGACACCAATAATAATAGCGGAAAAAACCGTTTTGCTCTTACCGAAGCGCAACTTTATGCCTTGTTTATGGGCAAAAACGACCAAAACGAGCATACCTATTACTGCGTTGACAATAAGGCGATGAAGATCCGATACATCATCCTTGACGACTCGCGTGAGTATGCGTGGACGGAAGATCAGGCGGCGTGGCTTCGTGAACGCATCACGGAACTGACACCCGATTGGACGGTACTTTGCTTTGCGCATATTTCGTACCTGATCCATATGAACGACTATTATAATTTTTATTTGGGCGAGGAAGCAAAGCCGGTCGTCGAAACGCTCGATAGTGTTTACGGAAAAGGTGCGACGATCGCCGGATTTATCACGGGACACATCCACCGCGATGTGTGTAAATACTCCGAAAAGGGATATCCGATCATCACGACCTGCTGTGACGCCGATGAACAGAGTGATTGCTGGGGTGGGTTGAAGATGACGCGAAGAACCCGTACCGAGCATTGTTTCGATGTGATCCATATCGACACTGCCGAACGAAAACTCCATTTTACCCGCATTGGCGCAGGCGGAGATAGAGAGTTTGATTATTGATTGACAAAGAAACTCCCGTGGATTTCCACGGGAGTTTTTGTGTTATTCAGCGAAGAATTCGTCATTACACCAACGGACGGGGTTTTCGTAGATGCAGTTCCACCGCATCGGATAATCGGCTTCATCACGAATGACATGATCGTAGAATGATTTTTGCCAAAAATCTTTCCGACAGTGCTTTGTGAAACGAACTTTCAACCACCGTATCGCTTTGGATATCCCGATAGGGGCGAGCATTGCTCGCCCTACGACTACGCATGACAAAATCGGCTTTCTGTTGGCAAGATCCATATCGGAATCACTTGCCGAAATCAAGATGTTCAATTGCTTGATTCGGTCGGAGATTCTGCTTGTTCTGCGCCGAGTTTACAGAACTGCGAAAGGATCAAAAGCATGATGCCGATGGCGACGGAGGAATGATTGCCGAGGTCGAGTTGACTTTCGGAAACCGTGGCAAAACAGATGATCGCGTCAGCGATGGATGCGGCAATAGTCGTTGCAATCGGCGTGATGACTGCGAAAAGACCGAGCCGGAACAGAGCCGCGGCGCCGTCAAAAGTAAATGGCGTTCCTGCGGCAAGTTCGTCCGAAAAATATCTGACTGCCTGACGCAAAACAATAATTTCGCCGAAACAGACGATCGCCGAAGCGGTCAGAACCGCCTGAATGGCACCGAGGGAGAGATTTTCGGCGTCGAATACGGAGCCGAGGTCAAGTTCACCGACGATTTCCGTCAAGGTGTCGGCAAAGAACGTCAGCGCAAGTCCTGCGACACAACCGCAGAAGCCGATGATTGAAAAAATCATAACGATCTTCGAAAGAATTTTGCCGATCTTCGAGAGTGTTTGAATGGTTTTCAGTGTTTTCATGATGGAGTCCTTTCGTTATTTGCTTATAAGATTGTGAAAAACTGCGTCCTTGTCGTAATCACCGGCAACAAAGCCCGGAATTTCCTTGATCGCCTTGCAAAAACTGACGCTGTAATTGGTGAGCATCTTCGAAATATCCTCATCCGAAATGCGGGAATCGTCCGCGACATTCAGTGCGGCAAGTCCGAATACGGCGATCCAAAGGTGATAATAATAAAAATCTGCTGAGGATTCGTCGATACGATAGGTTTTCGTCACCGAAGAACGGACGATCTGCTTGGTATGCTCAAATACTGCGGAAGCGCCTTGCTTGGACGGCGAAAGAAAGAGCAGTCGGTACAATTCCGGCTCTTCACGGGAGAATGCGATGAATTGTTTTCCCACACCGAGAAAGGGGATTTCTTCCCGCAAACCCGCCCTGACATAGTCGGCATAGATGCCCTCCGCCATGTCGGTCAATGCCTGCTTGACCTCGTCCATCGTGTCAAAGTATGTAAAGATCGGTCGTGTGGACACCCCGAGTTCTGCGGCAATATCCCGTGCGGTGACGGCGTGAATTCCGCCTTTGCGGACGAGAGCGAGTGCCGCCGCAACAACCTCATCTTTTGTGAATTTCGGTTTGGGAGGCATAGCGATCCTTCCTTTCAAAAAACATAAAAACGTTATGCAACAATTGTGATTATATCCCAAAAGCACCCTTCTGTCAAGAAAAAGAAGCCCGCTACGTGCGTAGCGGGCTTCGGTGTTGATCTGACTAACAGATGATCCGCAAATTAAAGTTGCGGTCCGGCAGCGACGAGAGCCTTGCCGGCGTCATTGCCTTCGTATTTGGCGAAGTTTTTGACAAATCTGGAGGCGAGATCCTTTGCCTTGACTTCCCATTCGGAAGCACTGGCATAGGTGTCACGCGGGTCAAGGATGTTGGTGGCAACGCCGGCGAGTTCGGTCGGGACTTCGAGGTTGAAGAACGGGATCTTCTTGGTCGGAGCCTTGTTGATGTCACCACTCAGGATGGCGTCGATGATGCCGCGGGTATCCTTGATGGAAATACGCTTGCCGGTGCCGTTCCAACCGGTGTTGACAAGGTAAGCCTTTGCGCCACTCTTTTCCATCTTTTTGACGAGTTCTTCGGCGTACTTGGTCGGGTGGAGTTCGAGGAACGCCTGACCGAAGCAAGCGGAGAAGGTCGGAGTCGGCTCGGTGATACCGCGTTCGGTACCGGCGAGTTTGGCGGTGAAGCCGGAGAGGAAATAGTACTTGGCCTGTTCGGGAGTCAGGATGGAAACAGGGGGCAGAACGCCGAAGGCGTCAGCGGAGAGGAAGATGACCTGCTTGGCATCCGGAGCAGAGGAAACAGGACGGACGATATTCTGGATGTGGTTGATCGGGTAGGAAACGCGGGTGTTTTCGGTCACGCTCTTGTCGGCGAAGTCGATCTTGCCTTCGGCGTCGAGGGTGACGTTTTCAAGCAGGGCGTTACGCTTGATGGCGTTGTAGATATCCGGCTCGGAATCTTTGTCGAGGTTGATGACCTTGGCGTAGCAACCGCCTTCGAAGTTGAACACGCCGTTGTCGTCCCAACCATGTTCGTCATCACCGATGAGAAGACGCTTCGGATCGGTGGAAAGAGTGGTTTTGCCGGTGCCGGAAAGACCGAAGAAGAGGGCGGTGTTTTTGCCTTCCATATCGGTGTTGGCGGAGCAGTGCATCGAAGCAATGCCCTTCAACGGCAGGTAGTAGTTCATCATGGAG
>DCHG01000045.1 GCA_002315595.1 Clostridiales bacterium UBA1758
AATATTCCAATGTTGTTATTCGGGATCAATGGGGGACTGGTCGAGTTCGTATTTCTGATTGCGGATGTTGATGATCCCGTTCCATGTGAAAAAATGTCCGTGACGGGCATTTCGTGCGGGCATAACACAGTCGAAAAAGTCGATCCCGCGTGCGACGCCTTCGATGATATTCGACGGCGTGCCGACGCCCATGAGGTAACGCGGACGGTCGGCGGGCATATGCTCCTCCAAAATATCGAGGATATGGTACATTTCCTCGGTGCTTTCGCCGACGGCAAGACCGCCGACGGCATAACCCGGCAGATCGAGATCGGCGATCCGCTTCATATGGTCGATGCGGAGATCGTCATACACGCCACCCTGATTGATGCCCCAAAGCACCTGACCGGGATTGGGTGCGTCTTCCCGCGAATTCTCCCTGGCATTAGCGACTCTGCACCGTTCCAGCCAGCGTGCGGTGCGAAGACAAGACGCTTCGACATACTTGCGCGGCGACGGATTTTCAATACATTCGTCGAACGCCATTGCAATATCCGAACCGAGTGCGGATTGCACCGCCATGCTTTCTTCCGGCCCCATAAAGATCCGTCGTCCGTCGATATGCGAGTTAAAGGTGACGCCCTCTTCGGTGATCTTTCGAAGCGCGGTCAACGAGAACACCTGAAATCCGCCACTGTCGGTCAGGATCGGGCGATCCCAAGTCATGAATTTATGTAGTCCGCCCATTTGACGGACGACTTCTTCGCCCGGTCGGAGGTGGAGGTGATAGGTGTTCGAAAGTTCGACCTGACAGCCGATACGGGCGAGATCTTCCGCCGAGAGCCCGCCCTTGATCGCCGCCTGCGTGCCGACATTCATAAAAACCGGCGTCTGCACTTTGCCGTGCGGCGTGGTGTATTCACCGCGTCTGGCAAGCCCCTCTTGTTTGATGAGTTGATACATAAAATCATCCTTAATGACTGTATGCGGGCTTGCCCGCGATTTTGCGGTAAGCGCGTTCAAACAGTTCGATTATTTTGAATTTTATCCGTATCCCGCCCCGATCGGCGGAGATCAGATCAATTTCGTTTTCGTTCAGTCCCGCAGTTTCAGAGGTATCCGATAATTTTTCGACCGAAGAATAGCAAAGACCGGGGTAAAGCACGCACCACCAGTTGTGACCGGCGCCTTCACCGATAGTGAGCGTGAGCGCGGTATATTCGCCCTCGGGAAGTGAAAAATCGCCGTAGTCGCGGCTCGGAAACCAGACCTGTCCGAGTTCGGCGGTGACGCGGTCATCCGTACCCAGACTGCGGACAAACGCCGTCGCCTGCGACGCAATCTCATCGGCATCCGCTTTCAGCAGGTCGATCGCGTCCTGCGCATTTTGTGCGGAAGAAACGGTTAAACCGAGCGTTTTTGCGATCTCATCACGCAGTGCGAGTTTGACCGACTGATCCTCATCCGAATTCGACGCGGCAATGATATGAAGCCGCACCATTTTTTCGGCAAGACGGGACTGCGACGCAAACGACGATACCGCAAATGCGGCGATCAAACAAAAAAGCATGGAAAAAAACTGCAAAATTCGATTTCTCATCACGGTGTTCCTTTCGGGAAGATGATGAGAATATGCACGGCTTTTTCGTTTTTTATACGGGGGTGGTGAGAAAAACCTCACGATAATTCGCGGAAAGGTCGTTGTATGCCGCCTCTGCCGCGTTTTTATCGCCGAAAACGCCGAACACGGTCGGGCCGCTTCCCGACATTTCCGCGCCGAGCGCACCGAAACCTTTGAGCCGTTCGATGATGACGCTGATTTCGGGGTGGAAGGCGACGGCGGCGGGTGTGAACATATTTTTCATCCGTCGGGCGATGCCCGAAAGATCGCCGTCACGAAGTGCCGCGATCATCCCGTCCGTATCGGCGGGGACGGCGGAATTCGTGTGAATTCCCGCGAACATTTTCGCAGTGGAAAGTCCGAACGGCGGCTTGCAAAGCACGATGTGGCAGGACGGGAGTTTCGGCAGTTCCGTCAGCCTTTCCCCGACGCCTTCGGCAAGGCAGGTTCCGCCATGCAGACAGAACGGCACATCCGCGCCGATCCGAAGACCGATCGACTCCAATTCGTCCGCGGTCAGATGGGTATCAAACAGACGGTCGAGCAAAATGAGTGCGCCTGCCGCATCCGACGAGCCGCCGGCAAGTCCTGCGGCGACCGGGATCCTTTTTTCGACTGCGACGGAAATGCCGTCGTTTTCGACACCGGTTGCACTGAAAAATGCCGTCGCTGCCTGGTAGATATGATTTTTTTTGTCGACGGGGAGGTAGGAAAGATTGGAATGGATCTGAATTCCGCCCCCGGTGCCGCGTCGCATTGAGATCGAGTCACCGAGTGACACCGACTGCATGACCATTTTCAGGTCGTGGTAGCCGTCCTGACGCTTCCCCAGAATATCCAGCGTGAGATTGATTTTTGCATGGGTGGTGATGAATTCAGGACTCATGCGTTTTTCCTCGCTTATTGGCACGGCGCGTGAACGAGATCGCCTTGACGGGACAGAGTTCGTGACAACAGTAGCATTTGATACACCTGTCGTGGTAGATCGTTGCTTTCCCGTTTGCGACCACGATCTGTTCGCGTGGGCAGGAACGGGCGCAGTTGCCGCAACCGACGCATTTTTCACGGTCGACCTTCGGGTAGGAGAAAAACAAGCCTTCCGCAAACGGGCGGACAAAGGAGGGTACCAGCCCGATGAAGGCGGAGGAATTCGACGATGCGGGTTCGAATTTCGTCACAACCTTGCCGATCGGTGTGCCGAGAATTTCAAGTTCGTCCGCGGTCTTCGGGGCAAGTCCGCGTTTTTGCCCGGCGACGATCGTCGGCGCAAGGCGAGGATCCAAGCCCATGACCGAGCAACCGGCGAGGTCGAGTGCATGCGGATTGCGCGCGGCAAGCATGACGCCCGCTTTTTTGGTACGACCGCCGGAAGGTCCCTTGCCTTCCATGCCTTCAATTCCGTCGATGATGGAAAACGCGGGACGAAGGGTGCGTTCGATATCCACGATCATTTCACAAAAGCGTTCGCGTTTGGTAAAACGCTGGTGCATACTGACCTTCGCAAGACCGGGCAGAGTGCCGAACAGATTTTTGACTGCGCCGGTGTAATAGGTCATCCCGTGGGTTTTGAGTTTTGCCACCGAGATGATGAGGTCGGCTTCGACGGCGGGACGGATAAAGGTGAATTCTTTGACCGCTTCACCGTCGATCGCGTCACGGCGCACCTCGGAAGTGTCGTAATTCAGCGTGGCGCCCGCCTTTTCCGCGGCAAATTCCATGCCGGTTTTTTTATACAGGGTGGACAGGATCGACTTGTTATACACGCCGCCGCAACTGTCCGCAATGACGACGGAATGTCCCGCTTCGACAAATCGGCGAGCGACCGCGGTCACGACGGCAGGGTGCGTGGTCGAGTTATCTTCCGGCCCACGGGGGAGAAGGAGATTTGGCTTGACGAGGATCTTTTTCGGACTGTCGCCCGCAATCCCCGCAACACCGCCGAATGCCGCAAGACATTCATCGACGGCACGCGCAATACTCGCCTCGGAATAGTCGGGGCATTTTGTGATGTAGACCTGTTTGTCCATAATGGAGTTCTCCGCTTATTTCAGTTTCGCCACAAAACGTTCCATGCGGTTAAACGCCTCAATGAGGTCGTTTGTGGAGGTCGCATAGCAACAGCGGACGAAGCCTTCGCCGCAATCGCCGAAGGAATTGCCCGGAATGACCGCAACGTGTTCTTCCCGCAGAAGTCTTGTGCAGAATTCTTCGCTTGTCAGCCCGGTCGCCTGAATTGACGGGAAGGCGTAAAACGCGCCGTTCGGTTCAAAGCAGGTGAGCCCCATTTCATTCAGCCGCTGAACGGTGAAATTGCGTCGGTTGTTGTAATCTTCTCGCATGGAGTCAATATCTTCGTCACCGTTTTTGAGGGCTTCGATCGCGGCATACTGTGCCGTGGTCGGGGCACTCATGATGCCAAACTGGTGGATGCGCGTCATTGGCTTGATGACGGCTTCGGGGGCGCAGGCATAGCCGAGTCGCCAGCCGGTCATGGAATAGGATTTCGAAAAACCGCCGATATAGACCGTGCGTTCCTTCATTCCGGGAATATTGGCAATCGAGGTGTGATGCCCGACATAGGTCAGTTCGGCGTAGATCTCGTCCGAAACGACGATGAGATCGTGTGCTTCGATGATCGGCGCAATGGCTTCAAGCGCATCTTTCGGCATTACGCCGCCGGTCGGGTTGCAGGGGTAGGGGAGAAGCAGGATTTTCGTTTTGTCGGTGATCGCCGCTTCCAGCACCGCAGGCGTCAAACGGAAACCGTCCTCGGCACGGGTTTCGACGGTGACGGGTTTGCCGCCCGCCATCGTGACAAGGGGTACATAGCACACAAACGACGGCTCGGGAATGATGACTTCGTCGCCGGGTTCGATGAGTGCGCGGAAGGAAAGGTCGATGGCTTCGCTTCCGCCGACGGTGACTAAAATTTCGCGTTTCGGATCGTAGGAAAGATCCATTCTGCGTTCAAGATACGCGCTGATCTGATTGCGAAGTTCGGTAAAACCGGCGTTCGGAGTGTATTTGGTAAAGCCCTGTTCAAGCGAATAAATACCCGCATCACGGACGTGCCACGGCGTTGGATAGTCCGGCTCGCCGATACCGAGGGAGATGACGTCGGTCATTTCGGCGGCGATGTCGAAAAATTTACGGATGCCCGACGGTTTGAGGTCGAGGACTTTTCGGGAGACCTTATCGGAAAGACTCATAGATAACTGATCCTTTCCTGCTGTCCCGCATTCTTGACGAAGGTGACACCCTTGTCTTTGTACTTTTTCAAAACAAAATGCGTGGCGGTGCCGGTCACACATTCCAGCGGCGCGAGTTTTTCGGCGACGAACATCGCAACTTCTTTCATCGTGCTTCCTTCGATGATGACGGTCAGGTCGAAGCCGCCCGACATCAAAAAGACGCTTGTGACCTGCGGATACTGATAGATCCTTTCCGCAACACGGTCAAAGCCCTGACCGCGTTCCGGGGTGAGTTTGACTTCGATCAGTGCCGAAACAGGTTCGGCGTCGGTGAGTTCCCAGTTGACCAGTGCGGTGTAGCCGAGAATGATATGACGGCTTTCGTAGTCGGCGATTGCGGCGGCGACTTCGGCTTCGTCACGACCGAGCATTCTTGCGATCTGTCCGGGCGTCAGGCGACCGTCTTTTTCGATCAGTTTTAAAATTTCTTCCATTTCGAATTTCCTTTCTTAGAGGTGATAGAAGATCGGTTGGCGTTTATCAAAATATACGGCACGGTCAAAGCCCGCGGACTTCAAAATTTCGGCGGCTTCCGCAAAATCCGCGCCGACATCGCCGGTATAGTGGGCGTCGGAGCCGAGTGTCACCATTTCACCGCCGAGGGATCGGAAATCACGCAAGATCCAATCCTCAAACAGAAAACGGCCGACCTTTCGACGGGAGGCAGTGTTGAATTCCAAGGCTTTATCGCGTGCGACAAGTGTTTTTAAGATTTCGTGGATGATATCACGGAACGGGACAAGATCCTTTTGCGGATATGCCGCATCGGGGATGTAGCGAAGCACATAGTCCATATGGGCGAGGGTGTCAAAATCCTGCGACTGCGCCATAAGAAGCATTTCGTTGAGATATCCGCCCAAAACATCCGCCGGTTTTTCCTGCGAAAAATCCGCATAATACGGATCGCGACCGTCGGCAAGAAAGTGGATCGAGCCGATGACAAGGTCGTAATCCTGCGCTTTCAGCAAGGATGCGACATTTTCGGAATCGTTCTCGGGGTTGCCGATTTCCACGCCGTAGTATAGGCGGGAAGATGCGGAGCAGGCGAGAATTTCCGCCTTTCGTTCAGGCTCGTGCGCGACGAAATCGAAAAAAAGTTTCATGTCGCCGATGACTTCACAATGGTCGGTCAGCGTCAGGATCTCAACCCCGTGCGAAACGGCACTGTCAAGCATCTCCTGCGGTGCAAAATGACCGTCAAAGGAGTATCGGCTATGGGAATGAATATCGGCAAACATGAGCGTTCTCCTGTGATTTGAAAAAATAATATATCAAAATATATTATATCAAATCATCGGGAAAGTTTCAATCAATATTTGACGGGATTTTCGCAAAAAAGATCGCCGCCGACTTATCCCGCGACAAATTCGGCAAAGAGAGTTTCGAACAGATCAAACCAACCGAGGCGTTCGACATCCCGAACGGCTTCGATGGGGATCTCGGCAATGACCTGATCGGCGTTTCGGACGGTGAGTTTGCCGAGTACGCAACCTCCTGTGACGGGTGCTTCGACGCTTTCGACGAGGGAAAGTTCGGTTTCGATCGTATTTGCCGAAGATCGGGGAACGACAAGGTCGCCGTTTTCACCCAAACGAAGCGGGACGGCGTCGGATTTTCCGAGGATGACGGGGACGGAATTTACCGGGAGTTCGGCGGAGTATAACGACCAGCCTGCAAAGCCGTAATCGAGCATCGAAGCGGCGGAAGCAAATCGTTCATCGGAGGACTCCGCCCCCATTACCGCCGCGATCAGTTCCATGCCGTCGCGTTCGGCAGTCCCCGAAAAGCAGTATTTCGCTTCTGTGGTATAGCCGGTCTTCAACCCCGTGATGCCACGGTAACTTTTGAGAAGTTTGTTAGTGTTGACGAGGGTGAATTCACCGTCGCGTACGCTGTCCATCCAGACAAGCGAATACGCCCGAACGATCGAATGTTTCATCAGTTCGCGCGACATTTTCGCGATATCCGCGGCACTCGAAAGATGACCGTCCGCGTCCAAACCCGTACAGTTGACGAAATTCGTGTCCGTCATGTCGAGTTTTACGGCGCGTTCGTTCATTTTTTCGACGAATGCGTCTTCACTGCCCGCGACAAGTTCGGCAAGTGCGACGGCGGCGTCGTTGGCAGATGCGATCATCACACTTTTGACGAGATCCTCGACCGTCATGACTTCACCCGCTTCGAGGTAGATCTGCGATCCGCCCATTTCTGCGGCAGTCGCACTGACGCAGACCTCGTCCGTCCGTGAGAAATCCCCACGATCCATTGCCTCAAAGACGAGAAGAAGCGTCATAATTTTCGTCACCGAAGCGGGCGCAAGCCGTTCGTGCGCGTTCTTTTCATAAAGGATTTCGCCCGTGGAACGCTCCATTAAGACCGCCGCGGGTGCGGAAGTATCAAAGCCCGCTTTTGCGGGAACGCCCAAAAGCATCAGCGCAAAGATCACGATAAAAATACCGACCTGTTTTTTCATACGATCACCTCACGGCAATGTATGAATTCGTTCAGGTCGGTATGTGAGTGCAGGATAAATGCGGACAAAGGATCGTCGGTAGACAATTTTTCCCGGAAAAGAGAATTGTCCGCCTCTGGCAAGGCGGACAATCAGAAAGGAAGGGAGAAAACATGAAAAAACGCAAACGCGTTTCAGAGTGTTATTAAATTTGGGGGATATCGAGGATTACTCGACGACGAGTTCCTTGATATCGCTGAGGAATTTTTCCGCTTCCGCATCTTCGCCGTGGATGTCAACCATGATCGGCTTGGAGAGGTCCAGCGAGAAAAGGCCCATGATGGACTTCGCGTCCACGAGGTACCTTCCGGAGACAATGTCAATATCGCAGGAACGAGCAGTAGCGGCATTGACAAGACGCTTGACGTCGTTGATGGATGAGAGTTGAATGTTGAACTTTTTCATTTGAATGACTCCTTTCTTGTATTCGTGGAAAATGTATTATATAATGATGTTCGGCAGATGCCGGACAAGATCATACGAAGTAGGGGGACATCGCACAAAATTCGCGGTTGCGCAAAGTTCGTGAATGAAAACACCCCTTTTGAACGCGATGCACGAACCGTTAGCCCTCGGTTCATTCATCGTGTATTATTATAACCGATGTCAAATGAAAAATCTACGGCGAAGATGTATGAATATTTGTCAAAAAACAATCTCTGTTTTGTACAAAAATTTCCGTAATAATTGTGCAATAAATACAAGGAGCGAAAAATCAGCATGAAAATCTCGTTTTTTACCCTCGGATGTAAGGTAAATCAGTTCGAAACGCAGGCGATGGAACGAATTCTTTTGTCAAAAGGTCACAAAATCGTGCCTTTTTCGGCAGAAACGGACTGCTTTATCATCAATACCTGCGCCGTCACGGCGATGTCGGACAAAAAATCGCGTCAGGCGATCCACCATGCGCGCAGGACAAATCCGAATGCCGTTGTCGCGGTCTGCGGCTGTTTTTCGCAACACGCACCGGAGTCGGCGGCGGAAAGCGGCGCGGACATCATCTGTGGCACCGACGATAAAAAACGCTTTATCGAACTGATCGAATCCGCTGTCCGCGGCAAACAGGTGACCGAGGTCGTCGCCCCTGAATTACGCAAAGAATTCGAACGGTTGGACGGGGGAAGTATGGATGGACGCACGCGTGCGGTGATGAAGGTAGAGGACGGGTGCAACAATTTCTGTGCATACTGCATCATCCCGTACACCCGCGGACGCGTTCGTTCGCTTCCGATGGAAGAAGCCGTTGCCGAGGCGAAACGGCTTGCGTCGGAGGGATATCGGGAGATCGTCGTGACCGGCATCGAGGTCTGCTCCTACGGTTGCGATCTGCCCGGAAAGCCGACCTATGCCGACCTCATCGCCGCAATCTGTGCATCGGTGCCGGAGATACGCATCCGCATGGGCTCGATCTACCCGAATACCGCGGATAATGACTTTTGCAAAAAGTTATCGAAATTTGGGAATTTCTGCCAACATTTCCATCTTTCGCTCCAATCGGGTTGCGATAAAACACTTCGCAGGATGAACCGACACTATACGACCGAGGATGCGGCGCAGGCGGTGGGACGCATTTTTGCGAACTTCGAAAATCCGTCCGTGACGGCGGATCTCATCACGGGATTTCCGGGGGAAACGGAGGAGGAATTCGCCGAAACGCTTGCGTTTTTGCGGGAATTTCCGTCGCTCCATGTCCATATTTTCCCGTATTCCGTCCGTCCGGGGACGGTTGCCGAGCGACTGCCCGATCAGGTGGACATCCCGGTGAGAAGCGAGCGTGCCGCGACTGCCACGAAAGTCATGCTCGAATCAAAGAAAAAGTTCCTCGAAAGTCAGATCGGACGCGAGCTAGAAGTGCTTTTTGAAACAAAAAAAGCGGGCGTATGGCACGGAAGTGCAAAAAATTACGCCGATGTCTGCCTGACCGACGACGAAAATCTCCGCAATCGCGTCATCTGCGTCCGCGCCGTGCGTGTGGAAGGCGACCAAATCATCGCCGAACGCATCTGATTTCGCGCATTTACGGGAAAAGATGCCCTTTTTCACAAAAAGAGGGGACAGAATACCGCGAAATTCTTGCGAAAAATAATTGCACGAAGCGTCGTGATGTGTTACAATACATTTAATATGCAAATTTGAAAAAGTGTATGTTTTTTCATGAATTTTCGGAGGTCGAACATGGAATTTTCAACCCGAATCAGTTCGCTGAAACCTTCCGCCATCCGCGAGATTTTAAAGGTCACGCAGGATCCGACGGTTATTTCTTTTGCCGCGGGCAATCCTGCGCCGGAAACTTTTCCTGCGGAGGAAATGAGCATCATTGCCGCGGACCTTTTTGCCAACCGTTCCGCGACCGCATTACAGTACGGTATCACCGAAGGCTATGCGCCGCTTCGTGACGCGATCACCAAGCGTATGCACGAAAAATACGGCGTCGGCGGCGACGGCGACATCACATTTGTCACCACCGGCGGTCAGCAGGTCATTGAACTTGCCGCCAAA
>DCHG01000031.1 GCA_002315595.1 Clostridiales bacterium UBA1758
GCGACAATGTCGCCTCGGAATGACAAATGAAAACTGCACCGCCGTCGTCGCCAACAAACACAACAAAACAAAAAAGTCCCCTCTTACGAGGGGACTTTTCATTTACAACCCTACTGAACTACAAACTCAGCACTCGCCGCGGACGCTGAATGTGAGGGTTTTGCCCTTGATCATATCAACTTCGATCGAGTCGACGTCGTAGCCGTAATATTTCTTCTCATAGACCTCATACGGCGAGCATTTTTCCTTGAAGTAGATCGTTCTCTTTCCGGTGTTATGGGCGTGAATGGAAACGATCGTATCGTTTTGCGAAATGACATCGTCGTTATGGACGAAGAGATGCACGCCCGCGTAGGCGGCAAGGGACTGCAAAATCTCGCTTCTGACGACATGGCTGCAACAATAGACGCTGGTGTAGCCGCCGTCGTCCTTCATCGCCATGGCGATCTTTTTGTCGAGCGCGTAACGGCCGAGGACTTCGATGCCCTCCTGCTCGTCAATGATGAAGCCCGGATTTGCGAATGCAGGCGGCTGCGCCTTGACCTTCGGGGGCGCGTAAATCGAGCCCGGCCAAATGCAGGAACGGATCTCACGGTCGATATAACCGTAAAGTTGTCCCGGATCGGCGTAACGGAGTGCCGGATGACCGCCCTTGACGGTGCGGAAACGCGGGCTCATCGTGCCGTCATGGCGGCTGACCTTAATGCCCGTGACCTTTTCGATGTTGTCGTTGGACATAATCTGCTTGGAGTCGGTATTGATAAAGCCCGGCGCGTACAGCCACAGCACAAGCGCGTGATTTTTGCGTGCCTTTGCCTTGATCGCTTCGCGTTCTGCGTCGGTCAGGCAATAGACATTGATCATAACGTACATCTTGTAGTCCGGCATTTCGGGACGCGCCATATCGTTGTGGAAATAATAGTCGACGGTGGTACCGATACGACCGAGGTCGGAAACACGGTAGAATTCCAACATCATCGCGTCGGTGTCATTCGACACATAGTGCAGGCTTTCGAGGTCGTAAATGAGGGCAATTTCGTGATTTTTCTTACGATCCTGCGAATAATCGAAGGTCGCGACTTCCTTCATTCTCTTCAAAAGATCGTGGATGCCGTCTTCGACAAAGCCCGGATTATCGAGGTTATACCACCAACCCTGAATGTTGTCGGCAATCTGCTGGGCAAATTCGCGTTTGAAGGTGTTGACCGTGTCCTCGACATCGTAATACTGCATCAAATCGCGGTAGAACGGGATCGTCCAGTGGTTGCGGGAGTCGCCTTCGTTGGAGAACATGGTGTTGCGGAGCAGGAAACTATCCTGAATTTCACGGTGCGCGAGATAGCCGCCCGGCTCACGGTTGTTGTAGGACGCGGCACTGCAAAGCATATCGACATTTCCGGAGTCAAGCAGTTCAAGCGTAGCCGACGAAGTGCCGAAGTTATAGTAGTTGGTGCAGCCGAGTGCGCCGTAGAAGGTGATGACAATACGCTTCGGCGTGTGCGCCTTGACAATCGAGCCGAAGTAGGACAGCGTTGCGGCGGTGCCGTAGTTGATCGCCTGATAGAAGTCGGCGACGAACTGATATTTGTTTGCGTCGAGGAAGACGCCGAGGTTGGTCGGGCCTTCGCCGTTAAAGTTTATCTTTTTGCCGACCTGACGGTCAAAACTTTCGTAAGTCGCCATGCCTTCGAGGATGTCGGCGTCGATGTTGATATGACCGCGTTCTTCGAGCGTCGGAATACGGGGGTGTTCGAAGGTCGCTGTCGGATCGTTCCACACACGGCGCAGGGTTTCTTCATCACCGTATTTCTTTTTCAGGAATTCGCAGAAATTGATGCGGAAAGGCTCGGAATAGTCCGCGACCGTGCCGCTGGCGTAGTCGGTGAATTCGTTGCCTTCGGGGTAGTACCATTCGGCGGTGCCGCCGCCGGAGATGAGGATGGACACGATACGGTCGCCATAGGGGGACTTGTCGAGTTTTCCCATCATTTCTTCGAGGACGACGCCCGCGTCATGACGGTAGACATTGGAGCAGATCGAGTACATACCAGGCAGTTCGAAGGAGCCTTCGGCAGCGGCAAGGATCATCGGATGAGAAGTCCCGTCGTCGTATTTGATGAGTTCGTCGGGGTGGGCTTCGATCCATTCCTTCGGCGGATTGAGGCCGAGAACGACGCCGAGGTAGACGTCATCGCCGGTGTTTTCGATGACGGTTTTGCAGTCTTCGATAATGCGTTCGGTGGTGCCGGGAACGATCCAGTCGGTCGGATACCAACCGAGGTAAATCATACGTTCGCCTTCCGCATAGCGGTTTTTGAGGTGTTCGATGTGGTTTTTCGGATCGCCGCACCAATAGGTAAACGGAGGATACGCCTTGCCGTCGATGACAAGGGCAGGTTCGCCGTGATATTTTTCAATTCGGGCAGTTGCCATGATAATCTTCCTTTCATTTTTGGTTGTGGCTTCATTATAACATATCGGTAAAAAAAGTAAATACATCGGGATAATTTTTTTGATAGTGGGACTTGCGCCGCACCCACCCCCGTCATTGCGAGGAGGGCATCGCCCGACGTGGCAATCCGTTCCCCGTAACCTTCTCCATAAATAAGGAGAAGGTGTCATTTTCGAAGAAAATGACGGATGAGGTTATGGTTTCACTGCTTAA
>DCHG01000049.1:0-45497 GCA_002315595.1 Clostridiales bacterium UBA1758
TTCGAATCTGGGTAGCAGCTCCATATAATTCCCGTGGACGAGGTCCACGGGAATTTTTACGTTTTACCTGTACACTCTTCACTAAATCCATTCACGGTATTTTTTGGAAAGATATAAGTAATAGTGAATAAGTGTTTTGCAAGGTGTTGCATTGCTTTTTATTAGATGATTGTATTATTGATATAGAAAGGTGATGATATCATGACCGACAGTCCATTACTTATCAAATCAAAAATAATTGCACATAATATCATCCGCATATGCAATGAAGTGAAAAAACACGAAAGTATCCTAACGAACCAACTTGTTCGCTTCTTCCATCAACACTGCAAAGAATAATCAGAAATAACGATAAAACAAAACCGCCGACAGTAAAACTGTTCGGCGGTTTAATCGTTTTTAATATCAAATATTTCATCGTATGTCGTTTTTAATATTTGCTTGATAAGAATAATTTCATCGGGATACAAGTGCCTTTGGCCAACCTCAATTTTGGCAAGTGCGCTTCTTGTGATATCACATCCACAAGATTGAAGTTTGGCAGAGAGTTGTTCTTGTGTAATATTGGCTTTTTCTCTTTGTGTCCGAACATTATTGCCGATTTGCTTTTCGATATTTGCATTCATACACACACCACCATTTTGCACCCATTTAAGAACAAATTGCTTGACTTTATTATATGCCATTGATATAATATTTATGCACCTATATAGGTGCATAAATAAGAAAAGAGGTATGAAAATGAAATTTTGTCAAAAGTGCGGAAAAGAAATTATGGATGAGGCGATTATTTGTCCTAATTGCGGATGCTCAACAGGCTATAATAGCACAAATGTTTATTCAGATGACTATTATATAAACGAATTATCAAAAAGGATAAAAATCAACGGTATTATTTGGATATGTATTGCGTGTATACAAATAATTATGGCACTTACAATAAATTGGGTTTTTGGAATTATTGGTATAGCAAACTTAATTTCCTCGATAAAAGATTTGAATTACAGCAAAGAAATTTTCACCAACCGTTTCGGAATCGTTAAAAGATTTGAGCCACTTACAAGACCGATAATAGTACTTATTTACAATTTAGTATTCGGAGGAGTTGTCGGAGTCGCCGGCTCTGTATATTATCTTGTCGGTATAAGAAACTTTGTTCTAAATAATAGAGAACGCTATCAAAAAATCAAATGAAAGAGGGAACTACCTTATATACAAGTTTTTCTCGATGGATATTTGAAGTCTTTCCCGCATGTTAAACGGAACAATATTAACATAAAAAGCACTTCGCAATAGCGAAGTGCTTTTTTCG
Organism: Clostridiales bacterium UBA1758; assembly: GCA_002315595.1. Lineage (GTDB taxonomy): Bacteria > Bacillota > Clostridia > Oscillospirales > UBA1758 > UBA1758. Next base: position 1,313 of record DCHG01000049.1, read on the forward strand.
TAAATTCAGAAACCGCTTGACCGTTCATCCTTTTCTGTTGACAAGAGGGAGCAATCGTAATACACTTGAAGCGGAAAGTGGGTGACCTTATGAAAAATTATCAAATGAAAATTTTGCCTGAACTTTTGAACGACAAGAACGGCGATCAGATCACCACGGTGGAAGCGTGGGAAGCAAGACGAAAAGAGATCCTTGAAATGCTTGCAAAAAACGAATACGGCGTTACTCCGCCGGTCTACGGTAGGGCGACGGGAACGGTCAAAGAGGTCGATGAAAAATGCGCCTCCGGCCAAGGCGTCCTTGAAGACATTGATATTACTTTTCCGACGGAAAAGGGAAATTTTACATTCCCGATCCACTATTTTCACCCGAATGACGGCAAAAAGCACTTCACTTTTGTACTGCTCAATTTCCGCCCCGATGCGTACGATATGTATTTTCCTGCGGAGGAGATCATCGACAACGGCTTCGGCGTGGCTGTGATTTATTATCAGCATATATCTTCGGATGATGCGGATCTGACCGATAAACTCGGCGGAATGTTTACGCGTGCAAACGACGGCACGGACTGGGGAAAGATCGGGATGTGGGCGTATGCGGCAAGCCGTGTTGCCGACTACCTTTTAACGAGGGATGAAGTTTCGGACCTCGGCGTCATCGGTCATTCCCGACTCGGCAAGACCGCACTTTGGTGCGCGGCTCAGGATGAACGCTTTGTCGCCGCCTTCTCTAATTGTTCGGGTTGTTCGGGTGCGTCCTATGAGCGCGGAAAACACCCGAAAGGGGAAACGATCAAACTGATCACCAATCAGTTCCCGTACTGGTTTTGCGAAAAATACCGCGAATATGCCGATCACAGCGAACTTCGTCCGTTCGACCAGCATTTCCTGCTTTCACTAATCGCACCGCGTCTTCTCTGTGTCGGATCGGGAAGCGAGGATTATTGGGCGGATCCGTACACCGAGCAAATGTCCTGCATAGGTGCATCACCTGCATGGGAGATTTATGGAAAGGACGGCTTTGTCGGAAAAGAGGAGCAGGCGAAGCCAAATGAAGTGTTCGGCGACGGCAATCTTCAATACGATCTGAGGGAAGGAATACATTTTCTCGGCAGAAAAGACTGGAACTTTTATATGAACTTCCTCAAAGAGAAGGGATTATAAGAAAAACATCCCCGTAATCGGTTGATTACGGGGATGTTTGATCTTAAAACAGATCCAAACTGCTATTCAGATAGATCGCCTCTCGGACGGGAAGTTGACATTCCGGCTTGGTTAGATAATAAAGCAGAAATTCTAACAAAACGGCGCTTCCTAGACTTCGACCTTCGATCTTGAATTCCGAAAAGCCCATCGGCAGGTATTTTTCACGAATGTCGTGAATGCCGATGAAGCCCGGATTTTTCATCGCCTTTGAAAAACGATACCCGTCGCTATGATCGGGTGCGGAACAGACATGGTCGGCGACATCTTCGCCAAGTGCCTTGCGGCTGACATTTTCGTAGCAGATCCTGCGTTCGGTACAGCCGAAATCACAACATTCGTTGCAGAGAAACTCAACCTTCGATTTTTCAGCATCATTCAGGGTATTCAACCGCGAAAACGCGTGATTTAGGCGAAAATCCGGCACGACATAGCAAAATTCACTCCGGCGGACTTCCCGACGAAAATCCTCAAAATCCGTCAGCACCTTCGTGGTTGAACTGACAAAATAGAGATCGGGATAATTTGTTCGCAAATAGTCCAAAAGAAGGTCGGAATGAACGATCACGCCGTTTTTCGGATCGGCATATTGCGAAAAAAGTGCACAGATACGATTGCATTTCGTATCCGACAGATGTTCCGGCTTTAAGAGCGAATTGCTGAATGTCAGTCTTGCGGAAATGCCATACTTGCGTGTGAGGCTGAGTACATCGCGGGTGTCGTTGTCGCCGAAGCCGACACGACCGCCGCCCCAAATGCAATCCGCCGGGGCACCGTAAATGGATGAAATATCGCACCAGTCGTAAAAATAATCCCGATGTTCACGGAACAACGGCAGAAACATCCGATAAAATTCGTAAAATTCGAATAATCCGGGTAAATGGAAATGCGCGACCTGATTTTTCATTGGGCACATAACTCCATTGCCGTGACAAAGTGGATCGGAAGCGCAGATTCATGGATGGGAAGGTCGAGGCTTTCAAGCGTACGCTTCATCAAGTTGACGGCGTTTTCGTCGATCGGATGATGTGGCGCCATTGCTTCGAGCATCGGAATGATCGCGGCGTTTTGAATGGCGTAAAACGGTTGCCAATCGGTGCGGGTGCGGAAGTATTTTTCGTCCAGTGACGCGATCTCCGCAGAAACGCGGTCGATTTGCGCATCGACGGTATCGGTAAGTCGATTTAGCATTTCGGCATATTTTTCGCGGTATTCGCGGTCGGGATCAAAACGGCAACAAGCGTCGAGCGACACCGCCATTTGATGCGCAATATAGAGCGACGCACTGCAATCCACGGGGAAGGAACGCGAAATTGCCTCGTCACGAATGGAACGGTAACGGTCGAGATATGCCGTATTTTCGGTCAGAACATACGCCGAAAGATAGAAAAACGGCAGCCTTCCGACCTCGTGTGCTCCGATTTTTTCACCCCACATGACGGAGTTCAGCGACGGTGTGCCGTCTTCACAAAGAAGGTCAAAATTGTTTTCGGGCGTGACGTATTTTTGAATACGCGCAATGATTCGTTCGACGGCGGAAACGGCTCGGTCGGAAAGTGTTCTCGGACAAAAGCCGGAATTGACATACAACAGAATTCCGTAGAAAAACAGAGTCAATTGGTCGCGGGAAGCGTCCTTGTAGTGGCATTTTCCGTCGATCGGCTGAATACTTCGCGGAAGAAATCCGTCGATTCCGCTTTCGGCACAGTCGAGCATTCCTTCGGCGACGAGTTTTGCAAATTCCGCGCCCTCGCCGTCATGATTTTGCATCCGAAGACAAAGACCGTGCAATGCCGTGCCGCCGGAGATCATCCCGTCCTCGGTCATCGTTCCGTAGCCGTTTGCGTTCGGAACGGAGTTTTTCACATCCTCTACCGTCGGCATCGGCGTGTCGGGGTGAAAAATAATGTCATAGAGCATCTTCGTTTTCGGATAAAACAGTCGATTTTCGATAAAATCCCAGCAGACATTTCTCATATACTCGCTCCGTTTCTTCGGTGGATTGTGAAAATATTATAGCATTGTTTTGCGGGTTTGCAAAGAATGCGAAAAAAGAACGTTTTTCATGTTGCAAAGCGCAGTCAAAATGTTATAATGATGTTAATATCCGTTGACAAAGACCGAACGGTTTGGGAGGAAACATTATGACAAAATCCGTCAAATTACGCGGTACCACATTGAATTACGACGATGAAAGCCTGCTTTTTTCCGTGGAAAACAACGGCACGGTTTGGCAGACGGAGCGCGCACCGTATATCATTTTGCAACATGAGTTTGAGGGCAGAACGGAAATTCCGTTGACCGAGGCGAAAAGCATTGTCACGAAGCCGTGGAAAACCGGTCTTGGTGAGGGTTTTTTGACGAAGTTCGAGGGCATTCCGGGAACAAGCGCGACCTTTGAAACGCTTCTTTGGGTGGACAATTGCCGTGGTGAACTATTTTGTGAATTGATCCCCTATGAGGATCCAAAAAATGAGTGGAAGTATATCCATTTCCCGACGGCGTTCGCCTTTGACGAGCCGAAAAAAGAATGGTACACGATCGTCAACAAACATCAGGGCTTGATGCTTCCGAACGGCAGAAATTGCCATCTTGGCGTCGATTGGGATACGAACGAGGCGCGTGAGCCCGAGGTTTACGGGATGTTCGCGTCCTATCGTTCGTGGATGCCGTGGTACGGACAGGCAAAGGACGGCAATGCGTTCGTCGCCCTCGGCATCACGGAATTCGACGGCGGTTATTTTTTGACCGAAGATGACAAATACAACAAACACATCGGAATGATCTGGGTGCCGAGCCTCGGCAAAATCGGCTACCGCCGCGTCGGTCGGTTCGCATTCATTCAGGGCGACTATAACGATATGGCGATGTATTACCGTGAATATGCAAGGGAGACCGGGCGTCTTGTCACATTGAAAGAAAAAGAACTTCGTTGCAAAAACGTCGAAAAACTTGTCGGTTGTGCGTGGGTTCACGAAGAAACCTACTATAATATCGACCCGGCGAGTACCTATTACGACCATGAACACCCCGAAAAGAACGAAAAGGTCACCAATACATTCGCCGATCTCGAAGCGTCGATGCGTGCGCTGAAAGAGAAGTGGGGGCTGGATAAGGTCTACCTTCATATGGACGGTTGGGGCGTGAACGGCTATGATAGTCATCACCCGGACTATCTGCCTCCGTGTGAGAAACTCGGCGGTTGGGAAGGTATGAAAAAACTTTCCGATACGATGCTTGAACTGGATTATCTTTTTGCCACGCACGACCAGTACCGCGATTATCATGAAAATGCGGAAAGCCATGACAAGGAAATGGCGGTGCATACCGCTTTGGGTGAGGTGCCGCATCATTCGATTTGGTACGGAGGAGCGCAACGTTTACTTTGTTCCTCGCAGGCGCCGTTGTATGTCCGCCGCAATTTCTCGGCTCTTGAAGAACACGGTATCAAGTTACGCGGAACTTATCTTGATGTTTTCAACTGCGTCGAGGCGGACGAATGTGATCATCCGTGGCATCGCTGCACGAGAAAACAGTGCACCGAGTACCGCACGGAGTGTTTTCATTATCTGATGGCGCACGATATTGCCGTGTCGAGCGAATCCTCCATCGACTGGGCAATGCAGTCGCTCGTGTTCTGCCACTGGGCTCCCGTCGTTCCGTCGCTTTATCCCGATTATTACTTCGGCTACCCCGTCATGCTGACGCAACTCGTGTATCATGATTGCTTCATCACCCCGTCGTATTCATCGAAGGAGGGCATCAAAAACGGTCAGGGACTGCTTTTGACGCTGCTTCCCGGATCTCCGTCCTATCTCCCGGCACGACCGACGGAGGAAGAGGTGGCGCGTTACCGCATTTGCGCGAAGATGCAGGAGGCGACGCAGTATTCGCCCATGACACGGTTTGAATATCTTTCCGACACCGTCATCCGCACGACATTTGAAAACGGCGTGACGGTCACAGCGGATTTTGAAAAGGATTCGTACGAGATCATCGGCGTAGAAGGACTGTAATATAAAAACTGCCTGATTGGGCTTCCAATCAGGCAGTTTTCTCGTTATTGATTACTTTATGATTGATTCGGCACGCAAAATGGCGTCTTCAATATGTGACGAGAAGTTTTCCGGGCCGATTTCGTCGACAAAGCCCGCCTTTTTCATGGCTTTCATCGGCTGGGCATTGACATGGGAGAGAATGACGGTGATGTTTTCTTTTTTGAGTCGGACGACCAGCGCGGAGAGGGCATTCATCGCAGTGATATCAAGCGACGGCACACTGCGCATACGAAGGATCAGCACACGGGTTTCGGGATTGACGGCGATCTTTGCGATCTGGTCGGCGGCACCGAAGAAGAGGGGGCCGGAGATTTCATAAACAGAAACGAAACGCGGGATGTCGCGCAAAAGTTCGGCGTCGTCTTCTTTTACCTCATCGGCACGCTTCCAGGCACGGAAACTGAATTCATTACTCGTACGGCGGATAAAGAGCAGGCAGGTCAGGAGCATACCGACCTCAATGGCGACAACAAGGTCAAAAATCACCGTCAGCAGGAAAGTGAGAACGAGGACGGCGATATCGCTTTTCGGCGAGGTACGGACAAGGTGCGCAAAGGTACGCCAACCACTCATGTTATACGCAACCATAAAAAGGATCGACGCAATGGTCGGCATCGGAATCCAACTTGCATACGGCATCAAAACGACCAAAACGAGCGTCAGTACGACGGCGTGTACCATACCTGCGATCGGACTGCGGCCGCCGTTTTTGATATTGGCGGCAGTACGCGCAATGGCGCCAGTTGCGGGAATTCCCCCGAAAAGGGCGGAGGCGACATTACCCGCACCTTGAGCGACGAGTTCCATATTCGAACGGTGCTTTCCGCCGATCATTCCGTCGGCAACGACGCAGGAAAGCAGGGATTCGATTGCGGCAAGCACCGCAATCGTCACGCCGTTGGAAAATCCCGCACGAATACTGTCAAATGTCAGCGATGGGAGACGGAACGACGGAAGGGCGTTCGAAAGAGTGTAAAGATCGCCGATGGTATTGGCTTTGAGTGGGGTGAATTTGACAAGCAGAATACCTACGATGACGGCGACGAGGGAGCCGGGGATCTTTTCGGTGATCTTCGGCATAATGATTTGTACCGCAAGACAGATCAGACCGATGACGATCGCAGAGATCGAGGCGGTGGTGAGACCGGCACAGAATGCGCCGAGTTTATCAATCGTTTCAACGGTAGCCATACCCGCGGGATAGGTCACGCCGCAGAAATCCTTCAATTGACCGATGGCGATGGTCACGGCGATTCCCGCGGTAAAGCCCGTGGTAATGGTGAACGGGATGAACTTGATCAGTCCGCCGAGACGGAATATGCCCATCAGCATCAACAGAATACCTGCGATTACGGTCGCAATGGCAAGACCGTCCATACCGTTTGTTGCGACGATTCCCGCAACGATCGTGGCAAATGCAGCCGTCGGTCCCGCAATCTGCACTTGACTTCCGCCGAGTGCCGAGATCACAAAGCCTGCGACGATTGCAGTGTAAATACCCTGTTCAGGTCCGACGCCGGAGGCGAGAGCAAGTGCGATGGAAAGCGGCAATGCAATAATTGCGACGATGATGCCTGCGATTACATCTTTGGTAAACTGTGAAAAGGAATATTTTTTCAGCGTTGTGAGAAGCATTGGCTTCAAAGGTTCCATTTTTCATCCTCCAAATATCGGAAAGCACTGACTTTCCGCAAAATACGACGGTTAATAATTATAATCGTTTCGTGTCGTTTTTGCAAGACGGATGATTGCTTTTTGTCGGATATGTATGTATAATGGTGACGGAATTCACGCAATTATGGGAGTTTCGTTCATAGCGAAACCCGATCGACATTTTTTAATGTAGAAGGAGAATATCTTCATGAAAATGACATTCCGTTGGTACGGCTCCAAAAGCGACAATGTAACGCTCAAACAGATCAAACAGATCCCGGGCATGAGTGGATTGATGGGCTTTCTTGACTACAAGGCGGCGGGCGAAGTATGGACGGAGGACGAGATCGCCGCATATGTGGACGAAGTCCATGCCGCGGGACTGGAATGTGAAGTGATCGAATCGGTCAATGTCCATGAGGATATAAAAATGGGCTTGCCGACAAGGGATAAGTACATCGAAAATTACTGCACGACGATCAGAAATCTCGCCAAGTACGGCATCAAAGTCATCGTCTACAATTTTATGCCCGTTCTCGACTGGCTCCGCACCGATCTGGCACGCATAATCGACGAGGACGGCTCGAATAGCCTTTATTTTGATGAGGCGGAACTCGGCAATATGGGACCGATCGAGATCGTCCGCAGTACGATTGAAAATTCGCATGGATTTTCACTCCCCGGTTGGGAACCCGATCGCCTTGCGGAACTGGAAACGACGCTGGAACGCTACAAATCTATCTCGGAGGACGATTTGCGCGCAAATTACAAATATTTCCTTGACGGAATCATCCCGACATGCGAAGAATGCGGCGTCATGATGGCTTGCCATCCCGATGATCCGGCATGGCCGATCTTCGGTCTGCCGCGGATTGCGCACAGTATGGAAGATTACGATAAGATCGTGGCACTTCACGACTCTCCCTGCAATACGGTTTGCCTTTGTACCGGGTCGCTCGGATCAAACCCTGCAAACGACATTCCGGCGATCATCCGACATTTCGGAAAAATGGATCGAATCGGGTGCCTCCATGTGCGAAATATCAAGCACCTCGGACATCATCGTTTCCGTGAAGCGGCGCATCTTTCCGAAACGGGTGACCTCGATATGTACGAGATCATGCGTGCCGTTTATGAAACCTGCCCGAACACCTATATTCGCCCCGATCACGGCAGAATGATCTGGGACGAGGTGGGCAGACCGGGTTACGGTCTGTATGACCGCGCTCTCGGCGCGACCTATTTGAACGGACTTTGGGAAGCAATTGTCAAGTCCGAACGAAAATAAAACGCAAGCAAAAGATTTATCAAAATCGGGCAAAAAAATTTGTGCAAAAACACGAACGCTTTTCCGACTATTTCCAACTTTTGTCCTTGAAAAAACACAAGGATAATGGTATGATATTATAGAACAAATAATATGGGTTGGTTTTGTCCGATTCGATGGGGAACGGATCAAAATTCACCCGAAAAAACAGGAGGAACTATTATGAAACGCGTACTTTCCGTTGTTCTCGCGGTCATCATGGTTTTTGCCATCGTTGCCATTCCGGCTTCCGCGCATGTCAATGTGTATAAGCCGACGGCTCCGAATAAGGCACAGGTTCACCAGGCGATCGGATACAATTATTATGTTTCCATCTACTGTGTCGACGAAAACCGTGGTACTTATGTTTATCCGTACACCGGTGTCGGTGAATGGACTTATTACGGCGTTGACGTCGGTGAAGTTACCGGCGATGCAACCACCGGGTATTTCTGCAAACTGACCTTTGATGCTCAGAAATATTGCACCTATTACAATACGCTGAGCCGTACACAGTATCATGAACTCGCCGCCGGACAGGAAACTGCCCCTTCCATTACTTTGAAATGGAATGCAGCCACCTATTCCTGGTGTGCGGTCGACAATCGTCCGATCGTCATCAAGGTCGTCCATGCCGGTTATGAGATCACTTTCAATGCCGGTGATCATGGCACCATCGGCGGCGAAAAGACCGTGGTCAATTCCGTCAAGCCGGGCAATGCCATCACCGCTCCGGAAGCCACCGGCGATGCCGGTTGGTACTTTGCGGGATGGAAAAACGAAGCGGGCGTAACCGTTCTTTTCCCGTTTGCCGCTTATCGCAATGCGACCTATACCGCACAGTGGGCAAAAACGATTGTTACCGTCAACTTTGACGCAAACTTCGAAGGCGCCTCGGTTGTCAGCCCGAAACATCTCCGCTACGGTGATGAGATCGGTGAAATGCCGACCGTCAGCCGTCCCGGCTATGTCTTTGACGGTTGGTTCACCGACGCCGAAGAAGGCGAAAAGGTCGACACGACCTATGTCGTCAACGCCGATCAAACGCTTTACGCTCATTGGTCCGTCGCACCGACTCCGATTACCTATTATACTTTGAGTTATGAATCCAACGGCGGCACCGTATACTCGGCGGAAAATTACGCCTCCGGTACGAACGTTGCTTTGAACAAGATTCCGAACCGCGCCGGATACACATTCACCGGCTGGTATTCCGATAAGGAACTTTCCAACAAGATCACGAGCATCGTCATGAGCAAGCATACCACCGTTTATGCCGGCTGGGAAAAGACGCCGACTCCGTCCATCCTGAATAGCGAAGATCACTTTGCGTACATCATCGGCTACGGCGATATGACCGTTCTCCCGGAACAATACGTCACCCGTGCCGAAGTTTGCGCCAGCATCTTCCGCCTGCTCCGCGATGAAGTCCGTGAACAGTATCTCTGCAACGAAAATCTTTTCAAGGATGTTGAAGCCGGTAGTTGGTTTAATACCGTCATCTCCACCATTGCAAAACTCGGACTGATCAATGGTTACGAGGACGGCAGTTTCAAGCCGAACGCATACATCACCCGTGCTGAGTTCGCGGTCATCGCCGCCAAGATCGACGGATTGACCGATAAGACCGAATCCGAATTCACCGATATTTCCGGGCATTGGGCGGCTAAATTCATCGGCATCGCCACCAACAAGGGTTGGATGATCGGTTACAGCGACCGTACCTTCTGCCCGAATCAGTTCATCACCCGTGCTGAATTCATGGCAGCCTGCAACCGTGTCCTCAACCGTATGCCGGAAGCCGATGACATTCTGACCGGCACAATCGCTTGGACCGATGTTGATGTGTCCAAGTGGTACTATATTGACGTTACCGAAGCCACGAACTCGCACAATTACACCCGTGACGCGGAAAACGGCGAAAAATGGAATGAATTGCTTGACAACCGCAACTGGCTGGTGTATCATTCTTAATAGGAGTAGTTTGCACTACTCCGCTTTGTCGCGTTTCCGACCAAAACGCGATTTGAAATGAAGTAAACACCCTCCACCGCCCCCGGGTGGGACCGGGGCGGTGGATACAAATTAAAATGGTAAAGTGAATATGACGAATTTTTTTCGTTGATAAGATGAAGGAGCATTCGCTTTTCACTTTTTCCGGAAATGGAGAACAGAATGGGAAATCTTAAACCGAGTGAAGCAAAACCGTGGCTGAAATACTTTCCGAAGGATCTTCCGACCGAAGATATGGCGGAAAAAACACTTTACAGATGTGTTTACGATCGCAATAAAGAATATAAGGACCAACCGACGATCAGTTATTTCGGCAATGAAATCACATACGGCAAATTCTTTGATAGTGTAAAAACCACCGCAGCCGCACTTCAAAAATCCGGCGTAAAAAAGGGCGACGTCGTCACGATGTGCTCCGTCATGCTCCCGGAAATCATTTTTCTTTTCTATGCGCTTGATTATATCGGCGCAACTCCGAATCTCATCGATCCGCGTTATAGCACCGAAAATGTCAGAGAATACATCAACAGAGTTGAATCCAAGTTGGTCGTCACCATTGACGCCGCTTATCCGAGAGTTGCAAAATCCGTGATCGGCACCAAGGCCGAAAAAATATTGGTCGTTTCTCCGGCTGATTCGATGGTCGGTATGACCAAGGTAATTTATAAACTTACCAACAAAGATAAAAACGAATATAAGTCCAATGTCGTTATGTGGAAGGATTTCTTTGCTTCCGGAAAAGGCACGCAGGCCAAGGAAGAACCATATGATCCGAACCATGTTGCGCTCATTGTTTATACGGGCGGAACTACCGGAAGCCCGAAGGGCGTTATGCTTCCCGACAAGGGTGTAAATTCCCTTGCAATTCAGTATAGTGTCAATGAATTCAAACGCGGCGACCGCTTCCTCAATATTATTCCTCCATTCGTCGCTTACGGTTTTTCCTGCGGTATTCATCTCAACCTTACACTCGGTATCGTATGTTGCGTTGTTCCGAAGTTTGATGCCGAAAAGGTCGGAGATCTCATGGTGAAATATCACACCAATCATACCGCCTGTGTTCCGATGCATTATCAAAATATGCTTAAGTCCCCCAAACTTCAAAACGCTGACCTTTCCTTCATCGTCACCACCGGATGCGGCGGCGACGCCATCAATACCGAAGCCGAAAAGAAAGTCAATGACTTCCTTGCATCACATGGTTGCAAAAGCAAACTCTGCAAGGGTTGGGGCATGACCGAGGTTTCTTCGACCGCCGCCACCTGCACGGGCGATATCAACAAACTCGGAAGCGTCGGCATCCCGCTTTGCATGACCACCATCGGTATTTTCGAACCCGGTACGGAAAACGAACTTGACTATAACACCAAGGGTGAAGTTTGTATCTGCACGCCGAACAGAATGCTCGGCTATTATAATAATCCCGAAGAAAGCGCGAAAGTTCTCCGCAAGCATTCCGACGGTAAGATTTGGGTGCATACCGGCGATGTCGGTCGTATGGATGAGGATGGATTTATCTTCATTGAAGCCCGCATCAAGCGTATCATCATCCGTCACGACGGTTTCAAAATCTTCCCGTTTGCGATCGAAAATGTTGTTGCACAACATCCTGATATTGCAATTTGTTCCGCAGTTGCAATGGACGACCCCGAACATGCACAGGGCAAGTATCCGAGAGTTTTCATCGTCTTGAAAGACGATTGCACAAAGTCCACCGAACAGGTCGAAAAGGAAGTCCGCGAACTTTGCGAAAAAAACCTTGCCGAATATGTTCAGCCGTATGAATATCGCTTCGTAAGCGAACTTCCCTATACGCCGACCGGAAAGGTCGATTACCGCGCCCTCGAATTGAGAGCCTGAGCGCAATTTTAATTTGTATTTTGTCACCGGTTCGGTGATGGGATAAATTTATTGGGAAAAAGGAGATTTCCAAATGAACAAGCGTGTTTTGAGATCCGTTATGGCTATCGTAATGGTTCTCGTCCTCGCAGTTTCGATCTTCCCGGTCAATGCTCTTGCGATCGCGATCGAAAAAAACTATGGTGTTTCCGGGCTGAATTCTTTCAAAGAATCCGCTACTGCCGGCAATACCTATAAGTACGTTGCCCTCGGCGACTCCGTTGCTTCCGGCATGGGTGTCGATGATGACGAGGAAAGTAAGAATAATTACTATGCAATGTACGTTGATCAGAACTACAAAAATGCCCCGGCGATTGCTTACCCGTCTTTGACTGCCGCCGCTTTGAAGCAGGCACTGATCGATGACGGATATATTACCGCCGATACATTGAACGAAAAGGGAAAGGTTACGAATACTTCCTTCGATTATTCGAACCTCGGCGCTTCTTCGTTTATGACGAGCGACTTCGTCAATGTCTTGACCGAAGGCTCCACCGAAACCAGCCGTTTGTGGAAGAACACTGCGGCCCAAAACGAGTCCCTGCTCCTCGGTATTTATGAGGAATACGGTTTTGACCGATTTGTCTATGAAATCGAGAATCACAAGGAACAGTTGAAAGAGTTCTTCATCAACTATTACGACAATTACACTCTTTCTACTGCAAGCGCATATGGTTATGGTAATACCAAGACGCTCACGGGCGAACAGTGGCTGAAAAATTACTCCGATGCAGCCGCTTATGCCGAAGCGTACGATTGGAATTCTGCGTTCTATTATCCGTCTTACTATACGCAGGCAACTTATTACGCTGTTACCAATCTTCCGTGGTCCAGCCAGGCTGACCGTGACGCGAAAATCGCTTCTTTGTTCGTTGCCCCGACCAAGGCGGAAATTGACGAGCAAGCCTTCTACTATATCGTTGAATATGATTTGAAAGCCGAACTCGCCATGGATATGGCGGAACAGTGGGGCTGGAGAAGAAAAAACTGGGCTTGGCTTGTTGACTGGGTTGTTCTCACTGAGGCTGATGTCCGTGATGAAATGGCCAACAATGCCGCGGCTCACCCGCTGACTGCCACCGCAATCCGTGACCAGGCTACCACTGACGCTTTTTACACCAAGGCTGAAACCGTACTGAAAAAAGAAGCACAGGATGTCGCGGTTTCGTCCTATATCAACACTTGGTTTGAAACTTGGTTTGCCGCGATCGTTGACGCTGCGGATGAAGCACTGATGCAGACGGAAATGACCAACCTGAATGCGTATATTGTTTATATCACTTCCGGTCCAGGCGATTACGCCCAGAACTATCAGTATTCAAAAATCATGAGAAGCGAATTGGCGGAAGCCGATCTTATCACCGTTCATGTCGGCGCCAATGACCTTCTTGAACAGTTGATGTTCGACTTGCTTGACACCGGTCTTGGCGGATATTACACCTCCACGGTCGACGATCAGGGTTATACACATTATCTCAATGTCAACAACCCGCTGATGGTCGTGATCCAGCAGACACTGTTCCAGTATATGGGCGGCTCCGCACTCAGCACCTATGATACTCCGATTGAGTATCTTGAGGCTGAGATTGAGTATTATAGAAACAGTGAAACCGATCCGATCACCGTTGATCACGTTATCGAATTGCTTAAGTTCCTCAACGCATCCAATGTCGAAAAGACGCTTTATCAGTATTCCGAAACCGCAATGGATAACTATGCGTTGATTCTTGATGAGATCAACGCCATCAATCCCACTGCGGAAATTGTCCTCGTCGGTTCCTTCAACCCCTTCGGTATCAGCGTTACCTACGACGGATATAATTACACCACCGCCAACATCATTGCGCTTGTCGGTTGCGCTGCTCTCGATAGCGTCTTCGGCATCGAATATCCGACCGAAGGCGAGCAGGCCATTGACATCAAGGATGTTTCTTACACCGAACGTTTCAACAATTATTATGCTGCGATTGCGGCAAAAGTTGCGGAAATCTCCAAGTATTCGCCGGAAGAAATGCTTGCGTTCCTTGGTCTTGACCAGACGAGCATGTCTTCTTATATGACGCAGATCCAGACGATTCTCGGCAGTGGATCGGGTGTTGATACTACCACGCTGCTGAATACCGTTTTGAGTAGTGACGTCATTGGCAAAATCAGCGATGCAGGCACTGCGATGCTTAACACGCTGACGAATGATCTCACTTATGCGATCATTTATACTCTGCTTGGTCAGCCGGCTGAAACCGCGCTTGACAACATGAACACCAGAACCCGTGCGTATTCGAAAGAATACACGCAAAAACTCGGGAAAAATGTCAGTTTCGTTTACATCCTCGATAAGCTCGACAACGAAGCCAACATGAATCCGCACACGCTGTCCAAGGGATGCATCCAGATGGCGGACGCGATCCTTGATACCGTTCTTCCAACGGTCGCCTTTGGCTCGAACAACGCCAACTACGGTAGCATCGTTCCATACATCAATGGCGATACCAGCAATGCTATCGACGGAACTTATCCGCTTGCCACTGATTCCGTTTCGATGAAGGCTGTTTACGGCACCGAAATCACCTTTGAGGTTCTGCCGCAGTCCGGCTATAAGGTTGACAAGGTCATCGCCGGAAACGAAATTCTCCAGCCGGTTGCCGGTACGACAAACGTCTATAAGACCGGTAAGATTTATTACGATACCTATGTTTATGTCCGCTACGTGAGTGAATCGACGGGTACATATACGGCAATGAAGAATGCCAACGCCGACGCGCTTCTTGTCATCGGCGACAGTATTCCGAGCGGTTTCAGTTTTGCCGAGTATTGCAGATGGCATGTCAACACGAAGGTGAATGAATCCGCCTCACACGCATATCCGACGCTTCTTGCTGAAATGCTCGGTAAAGATGTTTACAATATGAGCATCATCGGGGGATCGAATTCATCCGTCAATGCGGCTTTGAACAATTATAATGTCGACACCTACGAATCCGGCAATGAATTGTACCCGGTTTTCATGAACGCGGTTATGAACTCCGATACTGCGATCATCAACCTCGGCTCGAACGAGATCTATTCTATGGTCATGATGAACGCACTCGGAATTCTCCTCGGATCCGATTCGGGAACAATTTCGCAGACCGAATTCTTTGCCGGTTTGCTTGAAGTTGAGCAACTTCTTGTTAAGTACGGTTACCCGCTTGGCAGAGAAACATCTATTATCGACTGCCTGACCGTTCTCGCAAGAGCGAATAGTTCGACGTTCCCGAACGCAGTGAAACTTTTGCAGACCATTAAGGATCTTCCGTCGATCCTTGACAACTACGCTGATATTGATACCGAAGCACTCCAGAGACTGTTCACTGATCCGGTGATGGAAGAAAAACTCGATGAGGCGATGGAACAATACTATGAAATGCTCCAGCCTTCCTTTGCCACCTTCGATAAAGTCTTTGGTGACAACACCAATGTTAAGATCATGGGTGTTTATAAGGCTTCCGAAAATCTTAATATTGATGTTACCCTTTCCGCAAAGACAGGTATCACTTACATCGATAACATCCTCGATCAACTTGGTATTGAAGACAAAAACATCAAGTTAAGCCTCGGCTCGATCGCAACCGAAATCGTTGACGTTATCAATGGTTTTTTGAAGCAGGCCTGCGCCGCATATGGATACGAGTTCATTGATATGAACGAGATCGAAATCGATAAGTCCAGCGCCGTTGACCCGCATCCGTCCGAAGAAGGACATCAGCAGATTGCCGAATTCCTTGCCCTCCACCTCGACCGCGCATTTATCAACGTTGAGTCCGGCAAGGGTGGCACCGTTACGAATAAGGGCGAAAACAAGGTGACGATCGGCGATAGCCTTTCCATTAAGGTCACTGCCGCTTCCGGTTACACCATCCGCTGCATTTCCGTTGACGGTGTAAAGGTTTCAGATGCCGCCGGAAAGTCTACCTACACCTATTCGTTCACCAACATTCGTGCTTCACATACTGTCAAGGTTCTCTTTAACAAGACCGGCGCCAAGTACAACTATTACCTTGCTCTCGGTGATAGCACAACCGCTGGTGTCTCGCAGAAGGGCTATGACGGCGACTTCTCCAATCCTGCCACCGCTTATCCGCAGATTACCGCCGATCTACTCAACATCACAAATGTCGATAACTTCGGTCTCCAGGGCTGTATGGTTGGTATGACGCTTTCTTCCTTGATGGATCCGACGGGCGAATATCATAACGAACTTGTCAAATCCATTTCGGAGGCTGACATCATCACCCTCAACTATGGTATGAGCGATCTGTTTGTCACTTGGGCAACCAAACTTCTTGAAGCGATTGAAGTCGTCAATATTGATGTCGACGGCAATGTTACCAACAGAATCACCGGCGAACCGCTGACAAGAGATGCTCTTGTTCCGTTCGGTCTTGCGATGATGAACAAGTTTGACATCAATAGTTTCATTTCGAACCTTGACTCGCTTCTCGGCATCAAACTTGGTGTGAAGCAACTTATCCTTGTTTACAATCTGCTTCAGGATTCCAACATCAACACGATCTTTAATGCTGCTTATACGCAGTTCACCGAGTATTATCAGATCCTCTACACCGCGATCAGACAACTCAATCCGAACGCAAAGGTCGTTGTTATCGGACTTTATAATATTTCGTCCTCGGATTGGACCACGATGATCAATAGTCAGATCCATTACTTCGGTAAAATCTTTGTGACATGGATCACTAAGATGAACACATGGCTTTCGAACTTCGCAACCAAAAACAATCTTACCTATGTCAGCCTCGATCTCATCGACCTGAATAGTTTCCACTATGTCGGCGAAGATCTCGGTACCATTATCCCGATAGCGATACGCAAGTATTTGGCTGATCCGTATCCCACGACCGCGGGACATCTTGAAATTGCAAACCGTATCGTCAGTGCGATTAACAAGACTTCTTACAAGCAGGTCGTTGTCAACCCGCCGGTTGCTGTTGACACCTATTACACCGTTACGGTTGAAATTGTCGGCAACGGTACGGCTACTCCGACCAACTTCTATAAGCAAGGCGATACCGCTACAATCAGTTTCGCTCCGTCTGCCGGATATAAGATTTCCGATGTCCTTGTCGACGGTAAGAGCGTCGGTGCTGTTACGAAGTATGAATTTGCTTCGATTAGTGCTGATCATACCGTCAAGGTAGTCTTCGAGAAATCGAAACTCTCCTTCATTGACGTCAAGGATGACGATTACTTCTTCAATGCGGTTTCGTGGGCTGTTGACAACGGCATTACCAATGGTATCAGTGATACTCTCTTCGGTTCGTACAACAACTGCACACGTGCCCAGGTTGTTACTTTCCTGTGGCGTGCCGCCGGTTGCCCGGAACCGAGGTTGAGCGTCAACCCGTTCCTCGATGTAAAGACTACCGATTACTTCTACAAGGCAGTTCTGTGGGCTTACGAAAACGGCGTTGTCAAGGGTGTCACCACCACTCAGTTCAAGCCGGATAACACCGTTACCCGTGCTCAGTTTGTTGCAATTCTGTATCGTTACAACGGAAGCCCGGTCGTCGCGGGAATCAATAAATTCTCTGACGTCAAGTCCGCCGATTATTTCTATAACGCGGTAATTTGGGCATCTCAGAATGGTATCACAGAAGGTATGACCGCAACTTCCTTCGGACCGAGCAAGAACTGTGTCCGTGCACAGGTTGTTACATTCCTGTACCGCGCATTCGCTAACAAGTAATTTAATAATCAAGCGGGGAACTCCGTCGGAGTGCCCCGCTTCTTTTATACACTAAGAAAACCGGCGTCCTCATTTTGAAGACGCCGGTGATTTTTATTTATTCGTTATTAGTCGATATAATGTATTTTCGCCACAAAATTCGCTCAAAAGATTTTTTGCGGAAACCATAGCGGCATCGCGTTTCGCGCTACTGATATTTTTGCGTTCGGCACGGATCAGGATGTTTTTCGGCGAGTGTTCAATGTCGATAAATTCCACTAACTGCGTCCGATAACCACAGTATTCCAACAACTTTCCGCGGAGCGCGTCGGTTGCCAGTGCGCTGACGCGTTCTTTGATTATCCCATAGTCACCAAGGGCGGAAAGTTTATCAAAACGAACGGTTTTGTTCATTTCGTGTTGACAGCAGGGAACGGAAAAGATGTAGTCGGATTTCCATGAAATCGCGTTGAAGAGGGCGAGGTCGGTTGCGATATCGCAAGCGTGCAGGCTGATGACCATATCGGGTTGAAATGATGGCTGATAACCGCCGATGTCGCCACATTCGAAGGATAATCCGTCACACCGATACTTGCGCGCTAGTTCTTCGCAATTATTCACGACATCGGTTTTAAGGTCCAATCCGACAATTTTGACCTTGCGTCCGGCGATTTTTGTCAGATAATAGTGCAAAACAAAGGTAAGATAAGATTTCCCGCATCCGAAGTCGATGATCTTGAATTCTTCCCTCGGATCCTTTGAAACAGCGTCATCAATCAGTTCCACAAAACGATTAATCTGTCGAAATTTGTCGTACATCGGGGCGGCGATTTTGCCGTCGGCGGTGATTACGCCGAGGTCACGAAGTACGGGAACGGGTTCGCCGGTATCAAGAAGATATTTCTTTTTTCGGTCGTGAGAGGTTTCTTTCGCCGTTGCTTCGATCGCACGCTCACTGACAAATTGCTTTCCTTTTTTGGAAATCTTTACGGTAAATTCCGCCTTTTCCGTTTTAGCGTCTAATTGACGGAAATCGGACGACAAAAGTTCGTGAATGCTTTCGATTGCGGCTGATTCGGTTAAATTTGTGTGAAACGCCTGCTTTTCGGTCAATCGTTCGAACTGATATTTTTCACCGACGGGACGGATATTGATACGGCGAAATTCGACGCCACCGCGTGGATTACTGATAACAATGCTGATCGGGTGACCTGTAAAGATTTTTTCGATAATATCCATTAAATTTCCTCCGCTAATCTGACACGAAGCGCGCTGTATCGGTTGTTTGCCTTTGCATTGCCGACCATTGTGGCGATGCAGGAGGGGTTACCCACCGCGACAAGCAGACTTTTTGCTCTTGTGACGGCGGTATATAAGATTTGACGCGACATCAATGTGCGTGCGGCGTTTGACGCCGAGAAAATGACGCATTTGAATTCACTGCCCTGACTTTTGTGGACGGTCATAGCGTATGCGAGGTCGAGTTCGGGCAGACATTCGATCGGATAGGCGACATAACGGTCGTCAAACAGAATGCCGAGCCGACCTGCGGATTCGTCGACACCCGTGACTATGCCAATGTCGCCGTTAAATACACCCTCGCCGTGTTCGTCATCACGCGTCCAGGAAAGATCGTAATTGTTTTTGATCTGCATCACGCGGTCACCTTTGCGGAAGACCGTATTTCCGTATTTTAGTTCCGGCTTGGATGAGGACGGAGGATTGAGGGCCCTTTGCAGGGCGGCATTGAGTGCAACGGTACCTGCGGCGGTCTTTTTTGTCGGACAAATGACCTGAATATCTTCGGGGTGGATCTTCATATTTTTCGGCAGTCGCTCACGGCAGAGTTCGACGATCGTGTCGGAGACATCTTCCGGCGTTTCACGGCGCATAAAGAAGAAGTCGCCCTTTTTATCCGCGAGTTCCGGCATTTCGCCGTGGTTGATCGCGTGTGCATTGGTGACGATGCGGCTCCCCTGCGCCTGACGGAAGATTTCGGTTAGACAGATGGTCGGGATGATTTCGCTTCGCACCATGTCACGAAGGACATTGCCCGGTCCGACACTCGGCAATTGGTCGGCGTCGCCGATAAAGATCATACGGGCGGTGGGTTTCAATGAACGAAGAAGCGCACTCATCAGTGTGATGTCGACCATTGAGGTTTCGTCGATAATGATCGCGTCCGCATCAAGTGGCGTATCCTCGTCCCGACCGAAAATGGGCAGTCCGCCCTCGTTATAGGTCATTTCAAGGAGTCTGTGGATGGTTTTCGCCTCCATATCACAGACTTCACTGAGTTTTTTTGCGGCACGACCGGTGGGCGCGGCAAGCGCAACATCCAGACCGAGTTCACCGAAAAGATCCACGATCCCGCGGACGGTCGTTGTCTTACCGGTACCGGGACCGCCGGTGAGAATAAACACCCCACGGGATGCCGCCATCTCGATGGCTTCCCGCTGCTTTTTTTCATAGGTGATCCCGTTTCGTTTGGCAACCTTTTCAATCAGCGGATCGAGGTTCGGGGGTGATTTGACTTTACGGTCGGTCGCGGATTTCAAAAGCGCATAGACCGTCGTTTCCGCATCGTGGAGATACGGCAGATAGATTGCATTGATTCCTTTGATCTTTTCACGGATCAGTTCGCCGTTTCCGACCATTTCGTCGATACGACGCATAGCAGTGTCAACATCCGTTTCGGTCAATTGCGCCGTGACGGCGGCAAGTTTGTCATCGGGGACGAAGACATGACCGTTTTCGGAATTGAAAAGCAGTTCATAGCACACGCCGCTGCCGATGCGGATCGGATCGGATTGCGAATATCCGGCGTCGAGGGCGATCTTGTCAGCAATCAAGAATTCAACACCATACTGTTCGCTCGTCAGAAGGTATGGATTTTGCCGAATTTTTTCTATGGCGTTGTTGCCGAAATCACGTACCAACGCGATTGCAAGTTGAACCGGCAGGGCATGGTCGGCAAGATAAGTCATCAGCGAACGGATACTTGTTTGATAGCGGAAGGTTTCGCCGATCTCGCGTGCGCGTGCCTTTGTTATTCCGTTGACAACGGATAACTTTTCGGGATCGTTTTCGATGATTTTGAGTGTTTGATCGCCGAATTCCGCAACGAGTTTTTGGGCGGTTTGTGGACCGACACCACGGATGGCACGTGAAGAAAGATAGGCGAGGATCGATTTTTCATTTTCGGGAAGATCGCGTTCGATGCTAACGGCACTGAATTGGGCACCGTAGGAAGGGTGATTGGTCCAGGTGCCGTAAATTTGCATAAACTCGCCGACGCCTGCAAAGGGAATCGTTCCGACAACGGTGATGATCCCGTCATCGGTGTCGAGTTTCAGAACGGTATAGCCGTTTTCTTCATTTGTAAAGACGATGCCATCCACCGTACCGCAAATAAAATCTTGTTCGTATCCGTCCATTGCTTTCAAACGACCGACGCGGTCATCCTTTCTATCAGAATAACATTATTTTATCACAGTTTTTGTCGAGTTTCAAATGCTTTCCGAAAAGGATTCGATTTGAGAACGCAAAGCATCTTCACTTTCCAGCACCAATGTCGCTTCGGGAATGAAAACCGCTTGAAGTTCCTGTATTTTTTCATATTTTTCGGTGGAGTCCGTGAAAATCAGGATGTTCCCGCTTTCTTTTTTCGACGAAAACAGGAAACCACCGATGACCGACCACAAAAATGCCGTGATCCCGAAGGCGGCAAAGGCGGCGATGAGAATATCGGTGAGAATTCGCAACATTTATCTTCCTCCTTTCTTTCAAAATATGCTACAAAAGATTTGGTTGCCCCTTGCGTTTTGAATGGAATGAGATTATACTTATTTTAGAGAAGTTAGAGAAAGGAAGAGAAAGGAAGAGAAATATGGCTGAAACGAAAACCGTTTTCCCGAAAAGAACAAATGAGATTTTGACCAACCCGGGTGTTGGATTCAATATTGCACGCAACCTTGGACTGGCAAACAAGGATGTGCGTACGACCAAGGGAATGCGTGTCGACAAATACAAATTCTCCGAGGACGCGAAATTCTGGAACTATCCCAAGAGCAAATTTGAATATTTCAGGGCATTCTATTGGCGCAATATCGAAGCAAAACGCGGTGAATATGATTTTTCGATCATTGACAACCGTCTTGCAAAAAATGCCGCTGACGGAATTACAACGATCCTGCGTTTCCAGCCGTACGCACTCAGCGTAGACAGCGAGATCCCGGACTGGCTTCGTGAAATGTACCCGGAGGATCCGGAATACTTCTTTTTTTGGAGAATTGATCCAAACAAGACCGATTACGCAAAATATTATGCCGAATACATCCGCGCCCTCGGCAAACACCTTGACGGCAACCCCGCCATTGAATCCATTGACCTGACGATCGCCGGTGCATGGGGGGAAGGCGGTGGTACGGAGTTCATGGAATCCGACAAGCGTGCGATTATTATTGAAGCGTTTTTGGAATCTTTTAAGAAGACGCCGCTTCAATTTATGCTCCATAGTCCCGACATCACGGCACAACTCATGAGTTATAACCGACCGCTTGGTTTCCGTGTCGACTGTCTCGGCGATATGGGCGGATTCCACGGCGAACAGTGGGCGCATATGCTCGATATGTACCCGCAGATGATCGGGAACTGTGGCGTTGACGAAAACTGGAAGACCGGCTCAATCATTTTTGAAGCCTGCTGGGTAATGGCGGATTGGTTTGCACATGATTGGGATATTGATTACATCATCGACGAAAGCCTGAAATGGCATATTTCGAGTTACAACAGCAAAGCGACCACCGTCCCGGAGGAATGGAAGCCGAATGTTGAGCGTTGGTTGCGTAAGATGGGGTATCAGTACGAAGCACGCCGCATTTCGTTTGATGATGAGATCACTGCGGGCGGAAAGTTCCGCACGGAATCACATTGGGTCAATGACGGTGTTGCGCCGTGCTATCACGCACATCCTTTGACCTATCGTTTGACCGGGAACGGCAAGACCTACGATTTTGTCAGCACCACGGATATCCGAAAATGGCTTCCGGGCGACTGGATGCAAAACGATGTTTTCGATGTGCCACAAGATATCAAGCCCGGCACCTATGAACTTGCCGTCGGTATCGTCCACGATCTGCCGACGATCAAGACGCTTGAAGTTAGAATGGAAGGTCGTCGTGAGGATGGCTTCTATCCCGTTTCCACGATCGTTGTAAAATAAAAAACAGAAAAAATCCTCCGCCTCGGGTGTGAAGCGGAGGATTTGTTTTATTTAACAAATGTTCTGCGGATCAAGGCACGGGCGTCTTCAATGCCCGATAGTTTTCCGTCGGCGATCATCTGAACGAGAAGATTTCCGCAGGCAGTGGCCTCGACCGGTCCGGCGTAGACCTTTCGCCCGGTGTAGGCTTCGGTCAGTTCGTTGAGATAAGTATCTTGACATCCCCCGCCCATGATGTTGACAGAGAGGTATTTTTCGCCGGAGATTGCCTCGATTTGTTCAATGGCGTCGCGGTAACAACGGGCAAGACCGTGGTAGACTACCGCGGCAAGTTCCCCCGGTGTTTCGGGAATGGGCTGACCGAGATCACGGCAGGCGGCTTTGATTTCGTCGATCATGCTTGCGGGTGCGAGAAAACGATTGTCGTTTGCGTCGATCATTGCGGGTTTTTTGATCTCGCGTGCCATATTGCTGAGTTCGGCGAAAGAGTATTTTTTTTCGTATTCACGGCGAATGGACTGAATCATCCACAACCCCATGATATTTTTCAGATAACGGATTTTTCCGCCGAACCCACCCTCGTTGGTCAGCCCGGAAAGACGGCTTTCGCGGGTGGTGACGGGGCGATCGGATTCAATGCCGATCAGCGACCATGTGCCGCTGCTGATATAGACGCAACGGCTTTCGGCAGGAAGGCTCACGACGGCGGAGCCGGTGTCGTGAGAAGCAGGAAGGATGACTTCGCAATCAAACCCGACGCGTTCGGAAATTTCCGGCAAAAGGCGACCGAGTTTCGTTGCGGGCATTTGCGGGGTTTTGAAAATATCCGTCGGAAGACCGAGTTTTTCAAGCAGATCACGATCCCAATCACGCTTTTCGGCATCGAGCAGTCCCGTTGTGCTGGCATCGGTGTACTCATTTGCCATTTTCCCGGTCAAAAGGAAGTTAAAATAGTCCGGGATCATCAAAAAATGCTTTGCACGCTTCAATTGCTCCGGCGCGTGATCACGCAGTGCGCAGAGTTGAAACACGGTGTTGAAGACATTTTCGGCAATTCCTGTGCGTGCATAGGCAAAATCTTCGCCGAGTTCGGTACGAAGTTTATCGGGATAGCCGTCGGTACGACTGTCGCGGTAGGCAACGGTGTCACCGATGAGGCGGTTATTTTCATCGAGAAGCGCGAAATCCACGCCCCATGTGTCGATGCCGAGACTCGTCGGGACCTTTCCGATCTCGGTGCAACGCGCCATTCCCGAAAGGATGTTTTCAAACAATTTTTCGCAATCCCAACAGAGATGTCCGTTTTTTGAATAAACACCGTTTTCAAAGCGATAGACCTCTTCCAACACAATTCGGTCGTTTTCAATCGAGCCGAGAATATGTCTGCCGGATGATGCTCCGATGTCAATGGCGAGGAAGTATTGCATATAAAACCTCCAAAACAGATGATAGATACATTATATAATAAGAAAGCGCGAATTTCAAGTTGACAAAAAACGATCTTGTAGTACAATATAAGAGTAATTAATTTTTGGAGGTACGCAAATGGAAGAATACGAAGGCTGCACACATAATTGTGAAACATGCAGTCATAATTGCGGCGGCGGAGAACCCGAAAGCCTGATTGAGCCGCTTAACGAATTATCCAGTGTTAAAAAGGTCATCGGTGTCGTCAGTGGTAAGGGTGGCGTTGGAAAGTCCATGGTCACTTCGATGCTCGCTGTCCTTCTCAATCGCCGCGGATTTAAGACCGCGATACTCGACGCCGATATCACTGGTCCGTCCATTCCGAAAATGTTCGGTTTGAAAGAACGCGCCACCGGCAACGACACCGCACTGTTTCCGGTCACCACCAAAAGCGGCATCGACGTGATGTCGATCAATCTTTTGCTTGACGATGTTGCCGCACCGGTCGTGTGGAGAGGCCCGGTCATTGCGGGCGCCGTCAAGCAGTTTTGGACCGATGTCGTTTGGAAAGACGTCGACTATATGTTTGTCGATATGCCCCCCGGAACGGGCGATGTTCCGCTGACTGTGTTTCAGTCGTTGCCGCTTGACGGGATCGTCATCGTCGCTTCTCCGCAGGAACTTGTCGGAATGATCGTTGAAAAGGCAGTCAATATGGCGGGCATGATGGATATTCCCGTCCTCGGACTTGTCGAAAATATGAGTTATGTTGTTTGTCCGGATTGCGGTAAAAAGCACGCTATTTTCGGCGATAGCCATATCGACGAGATTGCAAAACAACACGCGATCCCCGTCATCGGCAGAATCCCGATGGACCCGGAACTTGCGAAAAATGCCGATCTCGGCACGATGGAACTCTTTGTCGGTGATTGGCTTGACGCCGCCGCAGATACTGTCGAACAGATCTAATGTGTCACAAAAAGCCGCCGTGTTTCGGCGGCTTTTATAAAAGCAGTGTATTTGAAAGGAAGGGAAAACATGGAAAGGAAGAAAATCATCGTTCTCGGACTTGGGGACTTTGGACACGAATGGGCGTCGGAAATTCTGCCGGAGGGTTCTGCGTTCGCGGAACTCGCCGCAATTGTCGACCGCAACCGTGACACATGGCATTGGGTGCCGGATAGCGTGCCGAAATTTGAGGATATCAACGAAGCGGTTGAAAAAATTCACCCGGACGGTGTGATCAATGTTACTCCGCCGAGTGCGCATATGGCAATCAATATGAATCTTTTGGGCAAGGGGATCCCGGTGCTTTGCGAAAAGCCGATCTCCGAAACCTATGAGGACGCGTGTAAACTGATCCGTTTTGCCCGCGAAAACGGCACCTGCATGATGATCAGCGAAAACTACCGCTATTACAATGCCGCAAGAAAGGCACGTGAAATCATTTCTACCCTCGGAAATGTCCATTCCGCGATCTGTCATTTCAAACATTTCCACCCGGATGCGTCCGAATTTTATCACGGCAAACTTGCGCATCCGCTGATCGCCGATGTCACCGTACATCACCTTGATGTTGCGCGTTACCTCACCGGCGAAGAACCTATCAAGGTCAAATGCCGTGAATGGCCGGCACCGTACAGTTGGTACGGCGATCGTCCGGCGAGTTGTGCGATCCATACCGAAATGACCAATGGCGTCAAGTTCGACTACGACGGAACGCTTGCAAGTCCCGCCACCACGACTGACTGGCAGGCTTTCTGGGAAGTTGAGTGCGATAAGGGCATTGTGAGAATGGCAAACGATATTGTTACCTTGTTCCGCCCGGATGATGTTGCCGAAGTAATCGACTGCCGCGATCGTCACACCGACACGAGATATTATACCCTCAAAGAATTCGTTTCCGCCATCAGCGAAGGAAGAAAGGGCGAAACGGATATCGAGGATAATTTCAAGAGTTTTGTTTGGACGAATGCCGCAATTGAATCCGCCGTCTGCGGAGATGAAAAGACCATCGCCGATTATCTGATCTGACCGAAAAGGAGTGTTTGAAAATGATCAAAGCCAATTTTTTAGAAGCCGAGTCCGCGATGGAAAATGTTCACAGCGGTGAAGGACTTTGCAAAAATGCTCAGGTGCTTGATAAATCCGCATTCAAAAGTCCGCTGAGATTCATTTATTACACCGAAATGCCTGCGGGAACTTCAATCGGTGAGCATCAGCACGGCGATGACAACGAAGTCTATGTCATTCTTGGGGGAACTGGTGAGTACACATCCAACGGCGAAACCGTCGACGTCAAAGAGGGCGATGTCCTTGTCAACGAGCCGTTTGCCTCGCACGCTCTCAAAAATACCGGCAAGGACGTGATGCGGATATTCGTTTACGAAGCCGGAAACGAGTAATCAAACGCCGTCCACATCGAAACAGTGTGGACAGTTACATCTTTAAGAAAATGAAGACGTTATATTTTATCGGCGGAACAATGGGCGTCGGAAAAACGACTGTATCTCAGCATTTGAAAAAGCAGTTGCCCGACTGTGTCTTTTTGGACGGAGATTGGTGTTGGGATGCAGATCCGTTTCAGGTAAACGAAGAAACAAAGGCAATGGTTATCCGCAATATCCGTTTTATGCTGAATGAATTTCTGCTTTGCAGTGCCTATCAAAATGTCGTTTTCTGTTGGGTAATGCACGAACAGTCCATCATTGACGCGATTCTCGGCGGATTGGACACAGACGATTGCAGGGTGATTTCGATTTCGCTGACGGTCGATGCGGAAAATTTGAGAAAAAGGCTGACGGATGATGTTGCACGCGGAATTCGTGCCGCCGACATTGTCGAAAGAAGCGTTGCGAGAATTGCTCATTATCAATCGCTTGACACCGTGAAAATCAACACGACCAACCGTTCCGTTTGCGAAATCGTCGATGAAATTATGAATCTTTGATATGAAAGTCGATGCTTTTCGAAAAGTGACCGAAAACAAGCAATGTAATGAAATTATCAGAAAAGGAAGAAGGATATGATCAGACAGTTTGATCCGGCGGTAGAAGCCGAAAAACTCGCGTATGTAAATCAGTATGCATTTCCGGCGAACAACAACCCGGAATCTCACGACGATCACATTGAATTTTACCAGAATGACAAGACAAATATCTATGTCGGCGACTTTGACAGTGAAACGCTGACTTCGTCGATCACGCTTGTCCCGCATCTTGTCCGCGTCCGTGGAACTTGGTTCAAGATGGGTGGCATTGGTGGTGTTTCAACACTTCCTGAATATCGCCGTGGTGGAAGAATTCGCAGAATTTTCGAATATTACATGGATTATATGCGCGAAAATGACTTCGTTGTCAGTGCACTTGGTCCGTTTTCATATCAGTTTTACGGCAAATTCGGCTATTCCCACGGATTCAACGGCGTTGAAATTTCCGTACCGATCGAACAGTTGAAACTTTGGCCGGACGAGGGCGGGAAATACCGTCGCGCCAAGCCCGGAGACGCCGCAAGTATGATTGAAATTTATAACAAATGCACCGAAAACGAAAGTTGCATTGCACGCCGTTATCCCGAAAAATTCGCAAAAAAAATCGAGGATAGTTACGACCTGCCGGAAACCTATTATTACATTTATTCCGATAAAGACGGCAACGATCTCGCCTATGTTCACGCGTGCTTCACCGAGGATGCGTACCGAATTCGTGAGATTTTTTATAAAAACGGCGAAGGACTGCGTCACGCACTCGGATTTATCAGCCTGCAAACCGCGTCCCGCGACAATGCAATCATCGGCGTCGGCGAAAACTTCCCGATTTTCCGATTTGTCAAAGAGCCGTGGAAGGCGGAATATATGCTTGGTCCCGCCAAAATGTTCCGCGTTTGCAATGTCGAGAAATTCCTCAGCGAGATCATTCTCGACACCGACGGCGAATTTGAACTAAATGTCGAGGATGACTTTTATCCGAAAAACAGCGGAGGGTATTTTGTCACAGTCAAAAACGGCAAAACCACCGTCAAAAAGGGTGAAAGCAAACTCGAACCACTCAATATCCGTCAGTTCAATCAGATCATGAGTGGCTTCTATACCGGATCCGAACTTGCAGCGACCGATGAGGCACCTGCATGGGCGGCGGGACTTGACAAATTTTTCCCGAAACAAACCTGTGCGCTCTACGATCATTTTTAATTATAAATTAAACGGATCGCTGAACAAAATCCTTTTTTGTATGCGATCCGGAGTAGAGAATGAAAAAACCACCTGTCGCTTTGACAGGTGGTTTTCGGTTAGTTTTTTTCGATGATTATTGAGGAACTATCGAAATCATCTGCATACCACATCACAATGAGGCTTCCGTTGCGAACGGTGATCTTTGCGGGCTTCTCGGTGAATTCGTTGCTTACGCCAAGCGGGGTGTCACAGGTTAGGACGGCATGGTCCAATGGATATTTCAGCCCATTTTCGTCCACTCCTTCGGCATTTCCACCGTGGGCAAAGACCGAAACCATTCCGAATTGTGTTCCGTCAAAGCAGAGCGTGCCGTTTTTGATCACGGTGATGATATTGCCGCAACCGACCAAAAACGCCGTTCCGCCACGGTTGACTATTCCCGCGAGCGTTTGAAGGTTTGCAAGCGTGTGGTCGAGCCGTCCGCCGATGCCCCCGTAGATGACAAAACGGTCAAATCCGCGCTTGAAGCCTTCATCGACGGCAAGCGCAGTGTCGGTATCATCCTTTTCGGGTGGGTGACGGATGATATTGCCGCTATCCGGTACAAAACCAAGCGAATCGAAATCTCCGACGATGAGATCGGGGAGGATACCGTTTTCGTTCAGCCGTGCAAGACCACCGTCCGCGGCAATGACAAGATCGCCTTCATTCACGTGAATCGGGCAATGATCCGGGGCGGCACCGATGATTCTGCAAATGGGCATCAAAATTCACAACCCTTTCTGCGCAAAAGATCCATAACGACCTCGCCCGCCATCATCAAACCCGCCGTTGCAGGCACCCAAACGACGCTTCCCGGAATACTGCGGCGACCTTCGGGAGGTGCTTCCAGTTGTTCGGCAGTTCTTTTTTTTTCGGGGCTCCACACAACACGGTGGTGATAAATCCCCCTTGCACGGAGTTCACGCCGCACCACACGGGCAAGCGGACAGTTTTCCGTGGCGGAAATATCCGAAATTCGAAGAAGCGAAGCATCGAGTTTATTGCCCGTTCCAAGGGCGGAAATAATCGGAATATTGCGGTTCAACGCCGTTTCGATGAGGTCGAGTTTGTGTTTGACGAGGTCGATGGCGTCGATGATATAATCGGGGGAAAAACCGAAGAATTGATCACGCGTGGCTTCTTCATATCGTTCAAAAAGAGCCGTAACATGGCAATCCGGGTTAATATCACGGATTCGTTCCGCCATGACTTCCGCCTTTGGTCGCCCGACGGTGGAAGAAAGCGCAATGATCTGGCGGTTGATGTTGGAGGCACCGACGGTGTCGTGGTCGGCAAGAATGATCTCACCCACGCCGGAACGGGCAATGGCTTCCGCGGCATAGCCGCCGACGCCGCCAATTCCGACGATCAGCACCTTGCTTGACGCAAGTATTTTGGGCGCGGCTTCACCAAAGATCATTTGACCGCGTAAAAACGCTTCCTGCATGGGATTGATCCTCCATTTCAAGAAAAAACCTCCGCGATGACCGTGCGAGTTCCTTTCATATCCTGCATCGTCAGCAGGTGGGTTACCTGTTTGCCGCTTTACCGCTTCCAACGTCCGATTGCTCGGGAGGCCTGCGAACCACGTCAAAACCATCGGAATCCCGTATAAGAAATGTAGGAGTATACGAACCCGTCACGAATCCCGCAGGGGATGGTTATAGTATATCATATCGCTTGTGAAATAGAAAGATGTTTTCGCCGTAACACTGAAAATTTTTGTGGACGAAGGGGGCAAAAAGTGATAAACTGTATTCAAAGAGGTGTGACGATGACAGGTGAACGATTAAAAAAACAGTTGGCTTTTTTTTCGGAAATCGACAAAATGAAATCCGTCTTTCGCCGCAATCTTATCATGGACGGCACAAGGCGTGAAAACGACGCAGAACATTCGTGGAGCATTGCGATGCTTGCGGTACTGCTCGAAGAATATGCGGCAAAGCCCGTTAATTTGGAACGCGTAATGAAAATGCTGCTCGCGCACGATCTTGTTGAGGTCTATGCGGGCGATACCTTTGCATATGATGCCGTGGGCAACCAGTCGAAAGAGGATCGTGAACGCGAAGCGGCGGATCGTTTGTATTCGATCCTGCCGGAGGAACAGGGGAAGGAATTGCGCGACCTTTGGGAAGAATTCGACCGTATGGATACCGATGACTCCCGATATGCCGCGGCACTTGACCGAATACAACCGCTTCTTTGCAATTATGCGACCGAAGGTCATACATGGAAAATCGGCTATGTTGACTCCGCTATGGTTTATAAGCGTATGGAACCGATCAAAACGGGCGCGCCGGAATTGTGGCAGATTGTCGAAGATATTATCACGGACTCCGTGAACAGAGGAATTTTACGAAAATAATCGGAAAGGATGATTATAATGTCTGATATTAAAAGAATCGGTGTTTTGACAAGCGGCGGCGATGCTCCGGGGATGAATGCGGCAATTCGTGCCGTTGCCCGTGCCGCGGCATATCATAAAATCACCTGCCTCGGAATTCACCGCGGCTACAACGGTTTAATCAACGGCGATGTCGTCGAACTCGATGCAAGAAGCGTTAACGGCATCATCTCCCAGGGCGGAACGATGCTGTACACTGCGCGTTGCCCCGAATTTATGACCAAGGAAGGTCAGCAAAAGGCGGCGGCGACCTGCCGCTATCTCGGCCTGGACGGATTGATCGCCATCGGCGGCGACGGAACCTTCCGCGGAGCATTGGAACTTTCGCACCTCGGTGTCCCGACGGTCGGAATTCCGGGCAGTATCGACAACGATATTGCCTGCTCACAGTATTCCATCGGCTTTGACACCGCCTGCAATACCGCGCTTGATTGTGTCGATAAACTCCGCGATACCATGCAGTCACATGAGCGTTGTTCCATTGTTGAGGTCATGGGACACAGAGCCGGTCACCTCGCTCTCTATGTCGGCGTTGCCTGTGGCGCGACTGCAATTCTCGTGCCGGAAAAAGAAGTCGATATCAAGCGCGACATCATCGAACCGATCCGTGTCGCCCGTATCAATAAACGTTCGCACTTTATCATCATCACCGCCGAGGGCGTCAATATGACGCAGGAGATCGCCGACGCGGTCAAGGAAGAAACGGGCGTCGATACCCGTGTGACCATCCTCGGCCATATTCAGCGTGGTGGCAGTCCGACGGCACGCGACCGTGTGACCGCAAGTCGTATGGGACATCAGGCGGTCGAAACCCTGCTTTCCGGTAGAACGGGACGCGTGATCTGTGTCAAGGCAAGCGAAATTTTCGATATGGATATTGATGAGGCACTTGCGATGCAACGCGGTATTCAGGAAGCGATGTACGACACTGCGACTGTGTTGAGCGTGTGATTTGAGAAAAGAAAAAGGCTTTGTGCGTTGCACAAAGCCTTTTTTGATGCGGATCAATAATGCGTCATGGCGAACTCGACAAGTGGCGCGGGATTTTCAAGCCCGTGCGGGTGGTGGTCGCAACCGGATTTCAAAATGCTCAAAAACGGGACATTTTCGTCCTGATTGAACATTTCCGCCAAGACTTTTCCGTTTTCGTCATACGGGACGGTGACATCACTGTCGCCGCAGACAAGCATGGTCGGGATCTTCGCCGCAATCAAACGCGGAACATAGTCGATCGGGTGCGCACGATAGTTGATGAGCGTTTCGATGGTCATTCCCGTTTCGGCAGTGAATTCGTGCATATAGTCAAAGGTTGACTTTCCGACACGACCGGGGCAACTTAAAAAATTCAAAACCGGCGCGTCGAGGTAGAGCGCAGCAACAACTTCGGGGTACATTCCGGCGAGATAGACCGCCTGCATACCGCCGCAACTCAGTCCGACGGGCAGGCATTTTTCGTGAAAATGAAACTCATTGTGCAGAAAATGCGCAAAATGTGCCTGACGCACGGTATCGGTCGGCAGACACCAACGCGATTGATTGTCGACATGGGCGACGTAATAGCCCTGTTCCAGCATGGCAAATTCAAATTCGGGAAACGCCTCGAAATATTCTGTTTTAAGAAGCCATTTGCCGTTTGCTTCCTTTTTCGGTTCAACGACGACGGCGGGCATTCCTTCAAATTCGAAATTCCAAATTCGATAGCCGTGCCACGCACGCTTTTCGATGTTCATCATCATCCCTCCAAAACTGTTTTTCATAATCATAACAAACCGCACATCGGATTTCAAGCCCGATGTGCGGTTATTTTATTCATTTTCCCATGGGTGGAGGACGACCTTGATCAGGTCGGCGGGTTTATGCTCCATTAAGTCGAGAGCATCGGCGAATTTACTGAGTGGGAAGGAATAGGAGACCATATCCTTCACATTGAACTGTCCACGGTCAACAAGCGAAATCAGGGTGTCCCACGCAAATTCATTGCCCGTGTAGCCACAGACCGTGATCTGACGAAGGATCATGTCGATGACGGGGAATTGGATCTGCGCATCCTGCGAAGGAATGCCGTACAACACGACATGACCACCCGGGGCAGCGGCATAGACGGCGTTTTCAATCGTGGAGGACGCACCGGCGGCGTCGATGGAGTAATCCACGCCGAGTCCGTTGGTTTCTTCGCGGACACGCGTGAGCAGATCTTCTTTTCGCAGGTCGATGACAACATCGGCACCGAATTTTTGGGCTTGCGCCGCCTTGACATCATTGCGGACAACACAGATGATCTTTCCTGCATTCGCGGCACGTGCCGCCTGAATAAAGGACAGACCGGCAACGCCCGCACCCTGAATGAGAACACTCTGCCCCATTTTAATGCCGGCGCTGACAACGGCACCGAACGGGCAGGCGACGGCTTCCATAATGCCGCCCTCGTCATAACTGACGGAGTCGGGAAGCATTCTCACGCAACCTTCCGGCACGACGAGATATTGGGCGTGCCCTCCGTTATAGGGAGGATAGCCGATTTCACCCGCACTGCAAAGATGCTTGCGCCCGGTACGGCAGAATTGGCATTTGCCGCATCCGACATAGGTTTCGACGACAACGCGTTTGCCGAAAAGCGAAGCATTGCAACCTTCGCCGAGTTCGACAATGTCACCGCAGGCTTCGTGACCAAGGACATGGGGCGGCTTTCCGCCGTCGAATTTGCCGGTGATCATATGTACCTCGGTCGCACAGAGACCGACGGCCATGACCTTGATCTTCACCCAACCGGGGCGTACCGCCGGCTCAGGCAGGTCGGTATATTCGATTTTGTTGATGCCTTTCCAAACAACGGCTTTCATCGCAGTCCCTCCGTGACGATCTCGGTGCGCATTTTTGCAGCAAGATCATGATAGGCGACGCCGAGTTCTGCGTGAAGTCCCGTTTGCATGGCAAGAAGTTTGTAGCCGACCGGGAACGGCAGACTGTCGGCAAGCCGAAGGATCGGCATGATCTTGCGCTGATTGGCTTGGGCGGCTTTGATATCGCCCGCATCGTAGGCGTCGTAGATATCCGCGATCGAATCCGGCAGTGATGCGGCAAGCGCGGTCATACTGCCGTAACAACCCGCACAAAGGGCGGGGAAAAGACAGTCGTCTGTGCCCGTGTATACGAGAAACTCCGGGCGGTCAATGCTTTTGATGTTGACGCGGTGACTGATCAGTTTCATATTTGCGGACGAATCCTTTATGCCGACGATATTGGAAAGCGCAAGCAGTTTGCGATAGGTCGAAAGTTCGATTCCCGTGGTAAAGAACGGCACATGATAGGCGACGATCGGCATACCTTCCGCCGCGTCATTGACGGCGGTGTAGAATTCAAGCACTGCATCTTGACCGAGAGGGTAATAGTACGGCGGGCAGACGATGCAGGAATTATAGCCGAGTTTTTTTGCATCTTCAATGGCGGAAATGACGCCGTCTGTGGAGGCTTCGCAGGCACCTGCGATCAGTTTTTTTCGTCCTTTGTTTGCCTTTGCGACGGTCGCAAGAACGGCGACTCTGTCCGCGGGAGTCATTTTGACGAAATCACCTGTGGACGCACAGGGGAGGATGGCATCTGTGCGGCTTTCGGAAAGTATTTCCGTCTGACGGGCGACCTCGTCGAGATCCGGGATGTTTGCCTTGATAAACGGCGTGACGGTGACGCCGACACGACGACCGGGATCAATCATTTGCGGTCACCCGATACTTTTCGACGATATCTTCGTTGAGGCCGATGCCGAACCCCGGTCCCTGCGGAATGGCAACGAAGCCATGATCGTCGATGGTGAAGATCGGCGAAGTGAGTGTCTGACGAAGAATGGTATCCTGTTCGCAGAATTCGAGATACCAAGCGTTCGGCAGTGTGGAAATATACTGGAGCGTCGCAGACATGAGAATGTTGGTTTTGAATGCGTGCGGGACGATGACGGCATTGTACTGCTCGGCAAGGTCGATGAGTTTTCGCGCAATGGTAAGACCGCCGCAACGACTGATGTCCGGCTGGAGAATATCCACGCAACCACGGCTGAGAAGTTCACGGAACTCATGCAGGGTGCCGACTTCTTCACCGCCGGAGATACGGACGTCGGTGGAACGGTTCAGGCGGGCATAGCCGTCGAGGTTATCCGGGTGGAACGGTTCTTCAACCCAGTAAACATCCTCTTCTTCAAAAGCCTTGACGGTGCGCATTGCGCCCTTGACATCCGTCCAGCGCATACCGATGTCGATCATGAGTTTTTTGTCCGGACCGAGGGCTTTTCTTGCGGCTTTGACAAGTTTAATGTCTTTTTCAAAACTTTCGCCGAGTGCGCCCCAGCCGAGTTTCATACCCTGATAGCCGTGGTGCATATGCTTTTCGACCAGCTCGTATATCTCTTTTTCGGTCCCAGGCATTAAGACGCTGCAATACGCCTGAATTTTGTCGCGGTAAACGCCGCCGAGTGCTTTACCGGTGGAAACGCCGTATTTCTTTCCGATAATGTCCCAAAGAGCCATATCGATACCACTCATGGTGTGAATGACGACACTGCGTCTGCCGTAGTAGATGCTCTTGTCGTACATTTTTCTCCACAGACGTTCGATATCGAGCGGATCTTCGCCGATGAGAACTTCACCGAGCCCCATGCACGCCATGTGGGAGGCGGGGGTATCGATGATGGATTTGCAAACATACGGGGCGGAGTCGACTTCACCGATGCCGGTGATGCCTTCGTCGGTTTCGACGACGATGAGAATGGTATCCTGACTGCCGTCGCCGATCATTTCAATGGTAGGCTGACGCAGAACGCAGGAACGAACAGCAGTGATTTTCATATGTTTTCCTCACATTCTATGATAATTTTCGCAAAAAGCGGCAAAAAATTTTCCGATAATATGATTATAAACTTGTAAATGCATATAAAATAGTGTATTATGATTGAAAAACTGTAAAATCGTATTTTGGGTGATGATATGATTAGTTTTGATATGGAAAAAATACGTGAACTGTTGGGACATTTTTACAATCTGACGGGTATCAAGATCTGCATATACGATCGAAGCGGCAACGAGATCGCGTATTATCCGCAACAACATATGCCCTTTTGTGAGTATGTTTCATCTTGCAAACCGGGCAACGAACTTTGCAAAAAATCGGCACAAAATGCCATTGAGCGTTGCGCAAGAGAACATAAGCGGCTGATTTATACCTGCGAAATGGGGTTAACCGAATGTGTGGCACCGATCATGAGCCGCGACGGTATTGTGGGCTTTGTCATGCTTGGCCAGGTTTCGACTGAGGACGGTGTGCCGACGCATCTTCCCACGGAACTCGGGCTGGATGAAAAAAAACTTAAACAACTAAAATCCACGATCCGTACCGTGCCGCGCAATGTGCTTGAATCCGCCGCGGCAATTATGGAATCCTGCGCAAGTTATATCTGTCAGAAAAATATGTATTCCCTCGCCGACGACGATCTGCAACGAAAGATCGGTGAATACATTGATTCGCATTTGTGCGACCGGCTGACGGTGGGATCTCTTTGTGATACATTTCTCGTTTCGAAGACCGCACTGTACGGCATTTTTTCGGAATACTACGGGACGACCGTGCTTGAATACATCACGACGAAACGCATTGAATTGGCGCGTGAACTTTTGCGTAATTCCACAAAAAACATCATGGAGATCGCAGAAAAAACGGGATTTTCGGATTACAATTATTTTATCAAGGTTTTCAAAAAAGAAACCGGGCAGTCACCGTTCAAATACCGAAAATCCGGGCAAAATAACGCATAAAAAAACAACCGTGCAAAGTTTTTCAACTCGCACGGTTGTTTTTTATTTTTCAAAGAAAACGTAGACGGGAGCAGAGTCGTTGATTTGAATGTGATTTTCGGTGAGAACCGTTCCACTGTCGATCTCCACGGCACTCGAATGGGGAAGAGTACAACTGAAATCGGTTTGCACGGGAGTGCCGCTTAAATTGACGAAGACCGCTATGAAACCGCGTTCGGTCGACCAAACCGAGCAGGAAACGGACCGTTCGGAACACTTGATCGGACAGTCCTTTTTCCAGAAGGGAATGAAGCAATCCTCATTGAGCCCGTAATCGTCCATGATCTTCCAATGACGGGCGGCTTGCCGCAGGTTATCCATGCCGCCTTGCGGCTTCGGCAAAACCCCGTACAATAGTGTCAATCCACTGCACTCATCAAAAACAGGCGCATAGGATAGGAATTGGCAGGGAACACCGAAGTTGATGCCCGTGAATTCCGCACGGATCGCGCCGACGCCCGAACCGTTCTCGCCGGTGTATTTTTCGATCAGTTCCTTTCCGCTCAAAACGCGGGCGGCCTGCGTGACGGGGTCATAGGTCAGCGCGATATGCTCCCCATCCCAATAACAATCGCTGTATGCAAGAATCATCGGAATGACGCAACTGCTTTGATGTGCCTCAACGATTCCGCCACGTTCGTGGGTTTGAGTGTAGAGTTTTTTGACGTGTTCGCGTACCTTGCGAAGTGGCCAGGTCTGATGACGGTTGCCATCGCGATCCGTCCATCCGCAACCGTGCTTTTCATTGGCACATCCGATCGGAACATAAGTGCCGTCGGTGTAAATGCCGTCCGCACCGTATTCATCCATTGCATGACGGCAGCGTTCCAACATGGTTTCCGCATAATTGCCCGCGTAGCAGACAATATAGTCGCGCTGAGGCGGACGACGTTGCCAGCCACCACGCAGTGTTCCGTTCTCACCGCGAACGACGGCATTACGATAATTGTCATAAAAATCGGGCAGAGCACTGGCGTACTCATAACCGAAGTAGACCATAGCTTTGATCCCGCGTTTATGTAATGCGTCAATTTTTGCTTTGAATAACGCCTCGTCCTGCGGACGACCGTAGTTTTGAATGATGCTCCAATCTTCGTGAAAAGTTCGCCAACGGATGCCGAGTGAAGCGAATTCATCCGCTTCACGTTCGAAAGAATCCAAATCATAGGGGTGATCGGGATCGGCACAGGCGAGATTTTTGTGGCAGACCTTGCGATAATCGCCGACGGGTGTGTATGGCTTGACGGGGCTTGCCTGCAAACCGAACGAAAATCCGATCGGCTCGATTGCATCGTTCCAGTCATCGCCGGAGCGTCCCACCCAGTCGACTGGCATACTGTCGAGCAGATGAATCTGTACCACCGTGGCGGAATCGGTCAAACTGACTGTGAGAGCCTTTGCTTGGTCGGAATTCTGCCAAAACTGATTTGATTCGGCGTAGAAGGACAGTCCTGCCGATTCGTTGCCGATCCACAAATGCGGGCGGAACGGAAGCGAAAGACCGTTTTCGGGGATGCTTCCGCTGTTTGAAAGTGTTCCGTTGCTCGAAAGACTTGCTGATACCGCCGGCCAATAATGGAATAGTTCGCCGCAATTTCGGCTGATCGGAAGTTCCAGCGTCAAACGGTCGAGTTTCGGCGTGAGAGAATCGATATCGCCGAACATGGCGCCGGTGCCGGTGAACGGGAAAAGCATCAGGTCGATCCAGATCAAGCCGTCGCGTTCGACGGTGACGCGGCTATTGATAATGACATTGCCGACAGTCGCTTGATTTAGGTAGACCAAACGGTCGTCATTCTGTTCTTCAATGTAGGTGTTTTCATTTCTGACGGATTCTTCTTTGCCATGAAAGGCTGCACGCAAACGGATCGGTGAAGTGAGAACTTCGTTTCCGTTTGAAACGATTTTTCCGGGGAGAGTGCCGTCCATATGGTAGGTTCGACCGAAACAACCGATTTGAACGGAAGTTCCGTCCTTTTTTACCTGTAACGGTTGCCAGATTTGCGCGATGATATTGGATGGATTTTCCATAATTTGTCGACCTCTTTTGTGTAGTATTCGGGTTTACTCGCCGTAAACGTATGAAAATTTCTTTATCGGAAGCATGCTCGGGTTGATCATCGTGCCGTCAAGTGTCAATGTGCCGATTTTCACATCTTCACCCTGCGTGATCATCGGTTTGTCGATGGGGAGTTTTTCGTGAATGGAGGAGAGGTGCAGACTTTTTATTATTACACGGTCGCTGATCTCGACAAGAGAGGTTGTATTATGTCGGTCTTCCGGCTCCGTACGGAACACATCGCGGATGACCACGGTGCCGACCTGCGTCGTGTCGTTTTGAAACCAGACAATTCCGCCGTGACCGGAGCCTTCCTTGCGGCAGGAGCAGCAGTGAACGGATTCGATCAAAATATCGTCGAAACGGCCGCATTTCACCGGATCTTCTGCCCAATGTGTGAAGGACACGGCGTTGTATTTATATTCGCCGAAGATGTTTCGAATGGTGATGTGGCGCACATTTGCCTTGCGTGAAAGCAAACGGATCGCCGTCCAGCCGTCCGTTCCGCCGAAAATACCGTCGATGACGATATTTTCGATGTCGTTACCGTTGCCGGTGAAATCGCCTTCGTCGGAGTTGAGTGCGACAAAATCGTCGTTTGTCCACCCCTTCAGGTTGGAAATATACCCGTTACGCGCATATCCGTCGATATGCAGACCATCCTGATTGCCGGTCTTTTTATTGCAATCGAAAAAGATGTCGGAAACGGTAAAACGCTCCGTATCGGCAAGTTGAATTCCGAAACTGTTCGGATCCTTGACGGTCAGCGAGCGAATGGTGAGATCGCGCACTCCCGTCAAAACGATGAGTTGCCCGAAACCACATCCCAGTCTGCCGTTTTTCGGATATTCTTCACGGTTTTGGGCGATGTTATTGCCGTCCCAAACGCCGCCTTCGATGATGACATTCTGCGTGTATTCCGCACCGTCGCGAATGCGGTTTATGAGGATCGGGCAGTTCGCTCCGTCCGCAAGACGGAGATGTGTACCCATTTCGCAGGTAAGATGCGTGTTGTCGCCGATCATGAGAGATTCGCTGACGGTATAACTTCCTTTTGGAAAGAATACATTTCCTCCACGGTCGAGGAGGGACTGTAATGAAGAAGTATGATCCATGCCTGTTTTCCTTTCAAAACAACGAATTTACGAACGATCGTGTATAAAATCATTCTATGATAAATATCGTCGGAAGTCAAGCATCGTATGCGGAAAAGCGCGAAAAAAACGGGATCGATTTCGTTGACAAAACGGGAAAGTAGTGATATAGTTAAATACACCTAATCGACGGATTTTCCGTGCTAAATTTGAAAGGAGATCAATATCATGCCGGAACTCAAAGGAACGAAAACCGAAAAGAATTTGATGGAAGCCTTCGCCGGTGAAAGCCAGGCGAGAAATAAGTACACTTATTTTGCTTCGCAGGCAAAAAAGGACGGTTATGAGCAGATCGCTTCGATCTTCGAAGCCACTGCCGGAAACGAAAAGGAACACGCCAAGATTTGGTTCAAATTGCTCAACGGCGGCTCTGTCCCGTCCACTGCCGAAAAC
This sequence comes from Clostridiales bacterium UBA1758, assembly GCA_002315595.1. Classification (GTDB taxonomy): domain Bacteria; phylum Bacillota; class Clostridia; order Oscillospirales; family UBA1758; genus UBA1758. The sequence continues at coordinate 41,857 of DCHG01000049.1, forward strand.
CTCAAGGCTGCGGCAGCTGGCGAACATGAGGAATGGACCGAAATGTACGCCCGTATGGCAAAGGAAGCCAAAGAGGAAGGCTTTAACGATATCGCCGCCCTATTCACCCTCGTCGGCGGAATTGAAAAGGAACATGAGGAACGCTATCTGAAACTTCTTGCCAATGTTGAAGACGGCTCCGTGTTCCAAAAGAATACCAAGACCGTTTGGATCTGTCGCAACTGCGGTCATATCGTCGACAGTGTTGCCGCGCCGCAGATGTGTCCGGTTTGCAAGCACCCGCAGGCGTACTTCGAACTCCGTGTCATCAATTACTGATTTTTAGAAACAACGAAAGAGGGCTGCATCCGATGATGCAGCCCTCTTATATTTAATTACTTGCCATAAACTTCTTTGTTGTAATCGCGGATGGCGTTCAGCATGGCGACCATGTTTTCCATCGGAGTCGGCCCCTGAATATTGTGAACGGTGTTGAAGACGTATCCGCCGCCGGGGGCAAAAATTTTCAAATTCCGCATGGTTTCGTCATAACATTCTTCCGGCGTACCGAAGGGGAGTGTCTTTTGCGTGTTGATTCCGCCGCCCCAGAAGACGAATTTATCGCCCCATTTGTTTTTCAGCATTTCGGGATCCATTCCTTCTGCCGAGATCTGAACGGGGTTTAGAATATCCGCACCGCACTCATGGAAATCTTGCAGGAAGGTGACGATGGAGCCGCAGGAATGGAAGAAAGTTTTCCAGCCGGTGTGTTCATGCACCCATTCACTGATTTTTGTGTAGTAGGGCTTATAGAACTCACGGAAGGAATCCACCGACATGAAGGGGCCGTGTTGTAGACCGAAATCCGTTCCCGAAATATAGACGATCTGGATCTTGTCGCCCGCCGCCTGATACAGAAGTTCGGCATTTTTCAGTCCGACTTCCAACTGCATCTCGAAGATTTCGTGGATGTAATCGGGGCTTAATTTGTGCGCCATCATAAATTCCGGCAGATCGCGGATGCCTTTGGGTTGCTTCACATGAGGACCGGGAATAAGGGCAAAGTCGCCGATCCCGCAGAGTGCGCCATTGTAGATCATGCCGTACTCGGTTTCGTTCCAAACACGGTTGACGCTGTCTTCGATAAAGCGAAGTTGTTCATCCGTTAAAACCTTAAAATCCTCTTTGTAGTCTTCACGGGCATTCAGGTCATCATCATCGGCACAGGCGTCGCTTCTGGTGGTGTTGTCAAAATAATATCCGCTTTTCGGCATACTTCCCGCCGGAGGATAATTTGTGTCACCCTGTGCGTAGATATAGGTGTTTCCCTTGTCATCGTTCGAGGTCCGAAATTCTTCGGAAACCATCATTTCAAGACCGTTGTGAAGCGTCCATTTTTTCCAATCGCGATTTTTGTAGCCGAAAATGGTATATCCGTTGGAGATGCCCATCACATCCGCCCCGGTCGCCTGACGGAGATCCTCATCGACGCGTCCAAGCAACTGTAACGGTTCGTCCATCGTCAGGATCCGATCTTCCAAACCAAGTCCTTTACGCATCTTGACCATTGCGTTGATATTGATGCCGGTGATGGCAGTGGAACCGAAATCCACCACGACCTGCCCCGGATCACGGTGATTGATGGTTTCGATCAAACGCTCTCTGGATGTCATATTTATTACGCTCCCTTGATTTCTTTTTCTTCATTATAGCACGGCATTTTGCCCTTTTCAATCTGTTTCGGGAACCATTTAATATAATATTTTACGATAATGAGATAAAAAGGTTGACTTTTTTGAGATTGCGTGATAAAATTCATTCGTTAATTGGATATGATAAAGACGAAGACGGAGACAGTACGCGCTTTGCGTTTGCTTTGAGAGAACGGGGACAGGTGAAAGCCCGTAGCATTGATTGCGCCGAATATCACTCCCAAGTTTCGGGCTGAAAGTTTACGATTAAGCCTCGACGGATCCCTGCCGTTACCGGGGCTCATATGTTTGTATGCGATAATAGGTGGTTTGCGAATGGTGCGTTCGTCCTGTTAGGACGGGCGTTTTTTTATTTATAAAATATTAATTCTGGAGGTCAAAGATGTACGACAAGGTCGACACCGGTCTTTCTTTTGTAGAACGCGAAAAAGAGACCGAACGCTTCTGGCGTGAAAATCGGATATTTGAAAAGAGTATGGCTCAGCGTGAGGGTAATGAAGAATTCACCTTCTATGACGGTCCTCCGACGGCAAACGGAAAACCGCACATCGGTCATGTTCTCACCCGTGTTATCAAGGATATGATCCCGCGTTATCAGACGATGAAGGGCAATCATGTCACCCGTAAGGCGGGATGGGATACCCATGGTCTGCCGGTCGAACTTGAAGTCGAAAAGACGCTCGGAATCAACGGCAAGGACAAGATTGAAGCCTACGGTCTGGAAGGCTTTATTGACCACTGTAAGGAAAGTGTCTGGAAGTACAAGGATATGTGGGAAAACTTCTCTGCAACCGTCGGTTTTTGGGCGGATATGAAGGATCCTTATGTCACTTATCACGACGAATATATCGAGTCCGAATGGTGGGCGTTGAAACAGATTTGGGATCGCGGTCTGCTCTATAAGGGCTATAAGATCGTTCCGTATTGCCCGCGTTGCGGTACTCCGCTTGCCTCGCATGAGGTTGCGCAGGGTTATAAAGACGTCAAGGAAAGATCTGCCATCGTCAAGTTCAAACTGGTCGATGAGGACGCCTTCGTTCTTGCGTGGACGACAACACCGTGGACGCTTCCGTCCAACGTCGCCCTCGCCGTAAACCCCGTGGAAACCTATGTCAAGGTCAAGTACGGCGACGAGATCTACTATCTCGCTGAAGCCCTTGCTCCGACCGTACTCAAAGAGGAATATGAGGTTCTCGACAAAATTGTCGGCAAAGACCTTGAAATGCGCGAATATGTGACGCTTTATGACTGGGCTAAACCGAAAAAGAAAGCGTATTATATCGTCTGCGCTGACTTCGTTACGCTGACAGACGGTACCGGCGTTGTCCATATCGCTCCTGCATTCGGCGAAGACGACTCCGTTGTCGGTCGCAAATACGACCTGCCGTTTGTTCAACTTGTCGACACCAAGGGCGAAATGACCGCCGAAACAAAGTGGGCGGGCACCTTCGTCAAGGATGCCGATCCGCTTGTTTTACAGGATCTGCGTGAACGCGGACTTCTCTATGCCGCGCCGGTATTCGAACACAGTTATCCGCACTGCTGGCGTTGCCATACGCCGCTTCTGTACTATGCGCGTGATTCGTGGTTTATCCGCATGACCGATGTCCGTGATGATCTCATCCGCAACAACAATACCGTCAACTGGATGCCGGAAAGTATCGGCAAGGGACGCTTCGGCGACTGGCTTGAAAACATTCAGGATTGGGGGTTGAGCCGTAACCGTTACTGGGGCACACCACTTAATATCTGGGAATGTGAATGTGGTCATCAGCACGCGATTGGCTCGATTGCCGAACTTCGTGAAATGAGCGACAACTGCCCGGAAAACATCGAACTTCACCGTCCCTATATCGACGCCGTCACCATCCGTTGCCCGAAATGCGGAAAGCCGATGCACCGTGTCGAAGAAGTTATCGACTGCTGGTTCGACTCCGGCTCCATGCCGTT
>DCHG01000049.1:45603-45741 GCA_002315595.1 Clostridiales bacterium UBA1758
TGACCAGACTCGCGGATGGTTCTATTCGCTGATGGCGATCTCCACGCTTCTGTTCAATAAGGCTCCGTATAAAAATGTCGTTGTCCTCGGTCTTGTTCAAGACGAAAACGGTCAGAAAATGTCCAAATCAAAGGGCAA
>DCHG01000049.1:45896-50456 GCA_002315595.1 Clostridiales bacterium UBA1758
ACATTGTGGAATACTTATGCGTTCTATGTCCTTTATGCCGATATTGATGAATTTGATCCGACCAAGTATAGCCTCGATTACGAGAAACTTTCCGTTATGGATAAGTGGATGCTGTCGAAACTCAACACGCTGATCGGGGAAGTCGATGACAACCTCGCAAACTACCGAATCACCGAAACTGCGCGTGCGTTGCAGGATTTTGTCGATGAAATGAGCAACTGGTACGTCCGACGCAGTCGTGAACGTTTCTGGTCGAAAGAGGTCACGCAGGATAAGATTAATGCCTACATGACGCTTTATACCACACTTGTCACTGTCTGTAAACTTGTGGCTCCGATGATCCCGTTTATGACGGAAGAAATTTATCAAAATCTCGTCCGCAGTGTCGATAAGACTCAGCCGGAAAGCATCCACTTGTGCGACTTCCCGGTTGCCGATGCAAAATATATTGACAAGACGCTCGAAGACGATATGGAAACCGTCCTGCACATCGTCGCACTCGGACGTGCCGCCCGCAATGAGGCGAACATCAAGAACCGTCAGCCGCTTTCCACGATGTATATCAGTGCCGAACGCCATCCGGGCGAGTTCTATATGGAAATCATCGCCGATGAACTGAATGTCCGTGAGGTCGATTATACCGCGGATATGAGCCGCTTCTCGACCTATTCGTTCAAGCCGCAACTCAAGACTCTCGGACCGCGTTATGGCAAGCAACTCGGCGAGATCAAGACACTGCTCGCCAATGTCGACGGAAATGCCGCCATGGCATCCATTCGTGAAACCGGCAAACTCGTACTCGATCTTTCCGACGGCACCAAGGCTGAACTCGGTGAAGACGATGTCTTGGTCGAAGCCGCAAAGGTCGATGGTTTTGCATCCATGACCGAGGGTGGACTTGCCGTCGCCCTTGATACGACGCTGACCGACGAACTCGTCCGTGAAGGCTTCGTCCGCGAAATCATCAGCAAGATCCAGACTATGCGGAAAGCCGCAGGCTTTAATGTTATGGATCACATCACCGTTTACTCCGACGGCAACGCCGAGATTGCAAAGATCATGGCGGAATGTGCCGAAGAAATCAGCCATGATGTTCTTGCCGATGCGATTCTCACAGGGAACGCGGACGGCTACACCAAGGAATGGGACATCAACGGCGAAACCGTTACTCTCACCGTTGTGAAAAAGTAAAAAACGATCAATGAAAGGATGCGTAGCGATACGCATCCTTTTTGTTTCAAAAGATGTTGACAAACTGATATTACTATGATATCATAATGAAACCGAAGCAAAAAACGCTGGATGATTGAAAACAGTTGTTGCATTTTCCTGCTGACTGTGCTATCATATCAACCGAAAATTGTTTCACCAATTAACAGATGGAGGAATGACCATGCTTGAAATCAATCATTTGACGAAAACCTATGGCGAAAAGAAAGCCGTGGATGACCTTTCGCTTCATATTGCTCCCGGGGAAATTTACGGTTTTATCGGGCACAACGGTGCAGGAAAGACGACCACGCTCAAAGCGGTCATCGGAATTCTTGCATTCGACGAGGGTGAGATCAAAATCGACGGAAAATCCATCAAGGATCAGCCGCTTGAATGTAAAAAACAGATCGCGTACATTCCGGACAATCCTGACCTTTATGATTTTATGTCGGGAATCAAGTATTTGAATTTCGTTGCCGATATTTTCGGCGTCGGTGTCGAGGACCGCAAAGAAAAGATCGACAAATACGCGGCATTGTTTGAATTGACCGATGATCTTGCTCAGCCGATCAGCGCGTATTCTCACGGTATGAAACAGAAACTCGCTATCATCTCGGCGTGGATGCATTCGCCGAAACTCATCATCATGGACGAACCCTTCGTCGGACTCGATCCGAAAGCGTCACACATCCTCAAAGAAATGATGCGTGAGGTATGTGATGAGGGAGGTGCGATCTTTTTCTCGACTCACGTACTCGAAGTTGCCGAAAAACTTTGCGACAAGGTCGCCATTATCAAGGCGGGCAAACTGATTCGGTCGGGGACGATGGACGAGGTCAAGGGTGACACGACGCTTGAAGACGTCTTCCTTGAATTGGAGGGAGAATAATGCTTGGTAGCCTGCTCAAAAAACAGATGAGCGAAATGTTCCGTAGTTTTTTCTACGATCAGAAAAAGAATAAGAAGCGTTCGGTGGGATCGACGATTGTTTTTTTCGGATTGTATGTCCTTTTGATGCTCGGTGTCATCGGCGGATCATTTAGTTTTGTCGCATATGCGATCTGCGAGCCGCTTTGTTCGGTCGGAATGGATTGGCTGTATTTTGTCATTCTCGGCGCGATCGCGATTTTTTTCGGTACGTTCGGAAGCGTGTTTAGTTCCTTTCAGGGACTTTATCTTGCAAAGGATAACGATTTTCTCGTGTCCATGCCGATACCGATCTGGAAGATCCTCATGGCCAGACTTCTCGGCGTGTATCTGCTTGGATTGATGTATTGTTCCACGATCCTCATCCCGATGTATGTGTTCTATTTCATTACGATGGGAGTCACCGTCAAAGGCATCGTTGCCACGATTTTGACGATTGTCAATGTTTCGCTGATCAATCTCATACTCTCCTGTATTCTCGGATGGGTGGTGGCAAAGATCAGTGTGAAACTCAAAAACAAGAGCATTTTCACGGTACTTCTGTCCGTTGCCTTTATCGCACTGTATTATTTTGTCTATTTCAAGGCGAATGAAGCCATTCGAAACATCGTCATGAATGCCGCAGAAATCGGCGCAAAGATCAGTTCTTTTTCGCAAGTCCTTGTGAACTTCGGAAAAGCCTGTGCGGGCAATGCGGCGGAACTCGGTATCGAAACCGCGATCGTTTTCGGTATCACACTGCTCGTTTATTATGTGTTGTCACATAGTTTTATCAAAATTGTCACGACCTCTACCGGCAGTACCAGGGTGAAGTATAAGACGAAACGGATCAAGGTGCTGACGCCTGCGAAGGCAATTTTGCGAAAAGAATTCGGTCGCTTCACCGCAAGCCCGAACTATATGCTAAACTGCGGACTCGGAATTCTCTTTATTCCCGCGGTCGCCGTCTTTGCAGTCGTGAAACGCAGTGCCGCCGTTGACGCAGTCGCCGAATTCGGGCTTGAAAATTACCTGCCGCTTGCGATTGCGGCATTGATGTGTACGCTTGCTTCGATGAATGATACGACGGCACCGTCGGTTTCGTTGGAGGGCAAGAGCATTTGGATCCCGCAATCGTTGCCGCTTGATCCATGGATCGCTTTGCGCGCAAAGTTGCTGATGCACGGTATTTTGACACTGCCGCTTGTCTTGGTTGCAACGATCGTTATTTCCGTTGTGCTGAATGTCGGTTTGGTCGACGGCGTGCTTGTTGTCGTGATCACGATGTTGTATGTACTCCTTTCGGGGATGTTCGGGTTATTTGTAAACCTAAAACGCCCATCGCTGAACTGGACAAACGAGATTTACCCGATCAAGCAGAGTCTCAGTGTATTTATCGGAATGTTCAGCGGTTGGGGGTATGCGGCACTGCTCGTTGCGGGTACACTTCTTTTGAAAAGATGGATCTCGTTTGAAGTGTTTTTCGGGATTTATATCGTGCTGACAGTCATCGCCGATTTTCTTTTGTACCGCTGGCTCAAAAACAAGGGCACAAAGGTATTTGCGGAACTGTAAAATTGACTTTTTTCCGCAAAGAGATTATAATTTTTGAAAAAAGAACGGGGAAAGACAATGATCAAGGCTTGTATTTTCGATTTGGACGGAACACTGCTATATACGCTTGGGACGATTGCGCATTTCGGCAATCTCGCGTTGGTTGAAAACGGATTTTCGTCGATCGACACCGAGAAGTATCGAATGTTCGTCGGTGACGGAGCAAAGGTGCTGATCAAGCGAATGCTCGGTGAATTCGGTTGCCATGATCAGGTAATTTTTGATCGCGTGTTCCGCCGATATTCCGCCGCATATGACGCCGATATGTGCTATGGTACGATGGTGTATGACGGAATTGTCGAGATGTTGGACGGCTTGAAAAGTCGCGGAATTCGTACGGCGGTGTTGACCAATAAGCCGCATACATTGTCGATCAGGGTATTGGAATATTTTCTGCACGGAAAGTTCGACACCGTTTACGGCGCACGGGAGCGTTATCCGCATAAACCCGATCCGACGGCGGCGTTTGAGTTGATCGACGAACTCGGCGTAAAGCCCGATGAGGTACTTTATGCCGGGGATTCCGGCACGGATATGTTGACCGGGAAAAACGCCGGATTTTTAACCGTCGGTGTGTTGTGGGGTTACCGCGGTCGGGAGGAATTGGGAGCGAACGGGGCAGACCATATCGTCGCATCGCCGCGTGAGATTCTCGACCTGATAAAATAAGATTGAAAAAAATTGAATTTGCTACTTGACATTTTGTGACGAACATCGTATAATATCAAGGTAGCAAAAACGGGGTGTAGCTCAGTTTGGTAGAGCGCTTGGTTCGGGACCAAGAGGCCGCTGGTTCAAGTCCAGTCACTCCGACCATATCGAGTGTTC
>DCHG01000037.1:0-2315 GCA_002315595.1 Clostridiales bacterium UBA1758
CTACAACGGCACTCCGTCGCTGACCATTGACGGCAAGCCGTATCCTCCGTTTACCTACTGCGCGGGCAACCACTCCTCCGGCAAGATCACGACCGAGCAGGAATTCGTCGATCAGGTCAAACTCCGCTACGCCGAAGGCGAGCGTATGATCTGGCTGTTCTGGGGCGCATCCGACTGGTGCGTGCCCGGTGACGCCACGCATCCTTCCGCTTCCGCCGGTCTTCGCCGTCAGTGCGAACTCGTCCTCGACAATGTCGGTGACGACGTGTTCCTCGGCGTTATGATCAACCTCAACCCGCCGAAAGAATGGGTGGAAGCCCACCCCGACGATCTCATCAAATACTCCGACGGCAAGTCCCACCCGATGATCCTTTCCTATGGCCTCGGCCCGATCGAATTGCCCGGTATGTTCTCGATCTGCTCGGAAGCCTACCGCAAGGACGCAGGAGCCGCCCTCGAAGATATGCTCGATAAGATCGACTCGTGGCCGTTTGCCGAACGCATTGTCTCCATCCTTGTTTACGGCGGCGGCACCTCCGAATGGTACTACCCCGAAGGCAACGAATTCACCGACTACGCGACCGGCACATGGGCGGACTATTCCGAACCGTTCCGCAAAAATTTCGGCGAATTCCTGAAAAAGAAATACGGTGATGAAGCTACCCTTCGCCGTGTGTGGAAGGATGAAACCGCGTCCTTTGAACATCCGAAGATCCCGACAATGGACGACCGCGCCCATATCAACATCGACGAACAGATCCTTGAAGCCATTGCGACTTACGAAAGTTACGACCGTCAGATCGGCAAAACCATCAATATGAACGGCGTGGCAAAATCCAACCTCGGCGTCTTCCTCAACGCCAATGATTTCCAGTTCGTCGCCGACTTCTATCAGGCGATCAACTACGGCACGGCAAAGACGCTGTCCTACTTCGGCTCGATCATCAAAAACCGTGACCTGCCGCGTCTTGTCGTGACCTTCTATGGCGCACTCGGATGCACCAACTACTATAATTTCGGCACTTCGTCGGCAACCCTCGAACTGCTCGACTCCGGCAATGTCGATATGCTTTGCAGTGCCGCTTCCTACAATAACCGTGAGCCGGGCGGCTACCTTGCGCACCGCGAAATTCAGGATAGTTTCCTGCTTCGTGGCACGATGTTCTCCAACGAAGGCGACTCCCGCTGCCACTACACCGATCCGTTCTACCGTGACCTGATGCGTTTTTACGATGTCAAGGACACCGTCAACACCTTCAAGCGCGAGTTCGCTCAACAGATCGCCGACAACATTCAGGGTTGGTGGTATCACCTCGATCCCAAGTTTGTCGAGGACGGTATCTTTGACCTCATCAAGCGGATGAAAGAAGTCGCAAACTTCGATTATTCGAAGGATCGTACCAAAAATCACGAAATCGCGCTCATTTATGACCTCGAAAGCCTGCATTATGTGTCGAACGACACCGATGCGATGCTTTTGGAATTCTACCGTGTTTCCGACCTCGGTCGTATCGGATCGACCGTGGACTACTATTTCCACAACGATATGGCGCGTCCCGATATGCCGGATTACAAGATGTACGTCATGATCAACGTGTTCTGTCTGACCGACGAAGAACGCGAAGCGATCAAGGCAAAGGCGAGAAAAAATCACGCGCTTGTGCTGTGGCTGTACGCGCCGGGCTTTATCAACACCGATGCGAAATCCATTATGGACAACGCGAACATCGAAAAGGTCACCGGCTTCAAGATCAGCCGTATTGATGAAACGATGAGCCCGCGTTTCCGCGTTGTCGAAAGCGGTCATCCGGCACTCCGCTATGCCGATCCCGATCAGTTCTACGGCTATATCGACCGCGATATTCATTCCTGCATTTGGCCGGGCTCGATTTACGCCCCCCCGAAGGTCAAGGCGCAGCCGCCTGCATTCGCAAATCCGGGCTTCTATATCGACGAGCAGGAGGGCATCGAAGTCCTCGGTCGCTACTGCCTTGATAAGCAGATCGCCATGGCGATGAAGGAAGACGACGGCTATACGAGTGTTTACTGTGCCACGCAGGTCGTCAGAAGCGAGATTTTGCAGTCCCTTGCCGCATACGCGGGCGTGCATCTGTATGTGCATAACGACGATGTCATCTCCGCCGACGATACGCTGGTTTCCATTCACGCCCATAACACCGGCAAGAGAACGATCTACTTCAAGGAAAAATGTTCGCCGTATGAGGTCTATGAGAAGAAGTATTACGGCTACGACGTCGACTCGATCGAGGTCGAAATGCGCAAAGGCGATACCCTCACATTCAGCGTCCGCGGCG
>DCHG01000037.1:2469-2592 GCA_002315595.1 Clostridiales bacterium UBA1758
CGTAACTCTCGTCCCGGCTTTGACGCGTAACACGCCAGTGAGGGGAACGGATTGCCACGTCGGGCGTTCGCCCTCCTCGCAATGACGGTGGGTGGGTGCGGGGGAGTTTCATAACCTCATCCG
>DCHG01000014.1 GCA_002315595.1 Clostridiales bacterium UBA1758
GTGGATGAGGTTGGTGGAAGTCGCAACACCGGGACGATGTGGGCATCGTCCCCTACGACCTCATCCGTCATTGCCTTCGTCGTTGCCACCTTCCCCACAAAACAAACCACCCTCCCGACGATCGGGAGGGTGGCATTGCATTTTACAGAGAGTTGATCGTTTCGGTCACATCGACCGGGACATAATTGCTATTGAGATAGAAAATCCTGACGGAAGCGGCGTTTGCGGAATTCGCAAGGCTGAACATCGCAACCTTTGCATTTGCGCCCGCCGTCTGCGTCTGGCAGGAAATCATTCTGCCGTTCGCGTCATAACTCGCCACGAGAATGATCGACGCGCTCGTCTTGGTCACAGCGGTGACGTTGACGGTATCGCCGGATTTTTTCGCGGCATTTGCGACCTTGACAATGGTGTAGGTCGAGAATTTGTTCGTTCCGAAGGTCAGTTCGCCGGTTTCGTTATTGTAACTTGCGCCGATCTCTTCGGTCGTGGTGACATTGCCGTCGGTGTGTTCGCGGATGACCGCGTAATCGTCGTCGCCGTAAACGCCCGTGTCGAGGGTGAGCGTAACGTCGATTTCGTCGTCGAACGAGGTCAAATTGCTCGTCCAGTTGCCACGGTCGCCGCCTTTGCTGACAATGTTGTCAAGGGTGAGGTTCAGACTGTCGAGCGCGCCGGAGAACCCCGCGGTCGCGGTATCATCCACGGTCAGCGAAAGCGTACCCGCAGTCGCCGCATTTGCACCGTTTGTAATCGACGCGGAACTGACGCCGGTCGTATTCTTCGTCACGGTATTTTGCGTTTGCTCGAAGGTGACGATGAAGTGGACATTGCCGTTTTCACGGACGGTGAACTGATAGCAACTGACGCCTTCCTGCGGATCAAAATCCTCCATCAAATCGACGTCGTTTGCGTCGATGGACTTGATCTGGTAGCCGTAATCCGGGGTAATGCGGTAGTCGATTTTACTGTCACCGCCGGTGAAGATCGGGAAGAAAATATCGCCGTTGCTGTACGAGAAGCCGTATTGCAACATCTTGTCATCCGCGGCTTTGTAATTTTCCGAATAGGTGTCGGAGTTGCCGTCCGCAAGCAAGTCAAGCGAATAAATGTCGTTGCTTTCGTTGACTTCCGTCGCAATATTGGTGTAGATCTTGTCGCCGATGTGAATACGGTCGACGGTAACGTCTCCGTTTTCGGTGCGGATATTTCCGCTCATGCCGTAAGAAACCGTGTACCAAATCTTTTCCCAAAGGATGCGAACTGCAAACGACGAGTTGTCGGTGTCACCGCGTGTCATGGTGTAAGTATAAACACCGGTGTCGCTGTTGAACTTGATCGGGCAGGCTTCCGCATCGGAATAGAGGATGTAATTTTCGCTTTCGTGTCCGTTTTCGTCAAAGGTCGTGACGACAAGTCCGAAGAATTCGCAATAGCGCGCCGGGTACTCTTCGCCGTTGCCCTTGAAGTATCTCGGCTTGATGTTGAGCGTGAAGTCATCGCCTGTGGCGATTTCCCCGCTTTCGAAGGTATTTTCGTTCGAGCAGTTGACGTTGACCGCCGCATTGTCGCCGATCTTGTAACTGACGACCTCATCGTCAAACAAGGTCTTGTCATTGTTGCTGCGCAAATCCCAAAGCAGGCTGAAATTGCCGTCTTCGGGGACGACGGAGTCGTTTTCCCAAAGGATTTCGACAAGAATTCCCGCGGATGAGTCACGGGTGATGGTGCATTTGTACATTCCCTTCATGCCGTCCCATGTGATCGCGGCGGGGGAAGCCGTCGATTTCTGATCCATATCGACATATTCATTGTCGATCGGATCCGGGACGGAATGGTTGTAAACCCTCGTGATCACGTCGGCTTCTTCGTTTTCGCCGACCGTCGTGATACGCAGTCCGTAGAAACTGCCGAGATTTCCGCCGTTTGCCTTCGGCTTGATGTAAAGGTCAACGGTATTTGCGCCCGCGACGGAGGTCAGGGCGTTACTGTCGATCGTGCCCGCATCGCCGGTACCGACGGCAACTTCCACCATCGGGGCGGTATCGCCGTCGCCGAGTTGGGGCAGGTTGAAAAATACGTTCAGTTCGTCGTCATTCGGACGGATCGGACGGTCGCCGGGTTCGGGCTCGTTTCCGCCTTCACGGATCTCGAAATTGAGCCATCCGTTGAGGTGAACGCCCTGACCGACGCAGGTGAGGTCGGTGACGAAGTCCGTCACATTGAGGGTGGTGCCGAAGCCGCCGGAGCCGTGGAGTTCGACACGCATTCCTTCGGTAAAGGTATTGCCGAGGGTGAAGGTGACGCTGTCCGCATCATCCTGCGGAACGGCAACTCTGTAACGGTCGGCGACATCGTCGTACTCAATGTCCGCACCCGAAACGGTGACGGTGACCGAAACCGTTTCGTTGACGGGAACGGTGGCAACATTACCGCTGACCTCCGTTCCCTCCGGGAAGACAATGCCGAGTTCGTCCGTCTGCGGATCACCGCCGCCCTGATTTGAGAAGTGGAGTTCCATATATCGGTTATCATTGCCGATATTCCATGTATAATCGACCGAGCCGTCCTGTTTGGGGGTGAATTCGGTGATGTTGTCACTGCCGACGGCGATACTGTTCAGCACTTCGTTTTGTCCCGGAGTGATCGTCAAATTCAGCGAAGTGACGGTATCCGGCAGGATGTATTTCGTCTTTTCGCCGAGGCTGATCTTTTTGTCACCCGCGACATTCGCCAAAATACTGTCCGAGTCGGTGACGGTCGCCGTGTTGCTGAAACTGTTGATTTCGATGGAAATTTCGCCGTCACCGGGTTGGAGGTCGTTATAATCCTTTTCCGCCTGCGACCACCAAACGCGGAAGACAACGCCGTTGTTTTTGCTCGGCGTGAAGGAGTAAACACCCGAAGCAGCGACCAAATTCGTCATCGTGTTCGGGTTTTGATCGTCGCCGTCATAAACTTCCGCAACGACGACCGGCGAATAGGTGCCTTCGTCATCGGGCGGGGTGAGTTTGAATTGGATCGCCTGTCCGGCGGTAAAGGTGTACGGACCGTCGTAGTTCTGATCGTCCCATCTGTTCGGATAGGTCGTCGTACCGGCGACATTCGTCACCGCCGCGTTATTGCGTCCGTCGTAGTCAAACCAGTAGTTGGAATAGTACGGCGCGTTATTGTCCCAGTCGCCGAAATCAAAGCGAAGCAGCACAAATCCGCCGTTTGCGTCGTGGAAAGCGGAATAGTCCAACACGCCGTTTTGGTAGGCGCTTTCGGGGTTGCCCAGGGCGTTGTAACCGTCGCCGTCCGCTTCCTGCTCGATCCAGACATTCACAAGTGATTTGTTCGTGTCCGGCGTCACCGTGAAGGAAACGGTTTCGGGGGCTTCCGTCCAGCCGACCTTTGTGTGACCGTTGTAAGAAACCTGATCGGTCGCCGACACGCTGACGGAGCCTTCGTCGTTTGACTCAAATTCGACCATGTACGGCATATTGAAACCTTCGTATGCGCAGGCTTCTTCCGACCACCAGACGCGGATGATAAATCCGTTGTCCTTTTCCGGCGTGAAGGAATAAACGCCCTGATTCGCCGTCAAAATGTCGTGCGTATTCGGGGTTTCGTCTTCGCCGTCAAAGACTTCGACTTCGACGACCGGCGTTCCCACATTGCCGGCAGGCGGGTTCAGCGTGAACGAAACCGTTTCGTAATCTTCGCCGTTTTTGTGGAATTCCTGCACGGCTTTATTGTTGAAAATATAATTGTCGTTTGCGCGCTGAACGCTTGCGTTGCCTTCGCAATCGTCGTATTCAAAGTAGAAAAGGAAATTGTCGGGGACGTTCATCGAGAAGTCAAAGTTGACATTGACGAATTTATAGCCTTCTCTTTCCTCGTTGTATCTGCTATCGGTGAGATAGATCTTGAAGGTGCTGTTTTCGGCGTCATAACGGTTGTCGGTATCAAGGTTGACAAATCCGTCTTCATTGCCCTCGGAGGCTTCCTGCTCGATACGAATTCCGTCGATGAATTCGCCTTCTTTCGGCGAAAGGTCAAATGTCAGCGAACCGACGGAACTTTTGGCGTGTACCTTCGTCGTGTTGCCGAAGGTCACGGTTTCGAAATTCAGTCCGCTGAGTCCCGTGGTGTTCAAGGTCGCCGTACCGTTGTTGTTCCAGTGGAATTCGACATAGTACGGATAGGTCGCCGTGGATGTGAAATTGCTGAAATTGTAATCATCTTCCGTCCAGTAAATGCGAATCTCGAACGGTGCATTCCCGATCGGGGTGAAGGTGAAGCGGTTGTTGTCGTCGATATCGATTTGATAGAGTGCGAGATTATCCTGTTCAATGCTGATGACGTTATTTGCTACGATCGCTTCGGTATCGGTCGAGAAAAGCGTGTTGAACTGATCGTAGGTGACGATATCGACACGGTACGGCTTTGTATGCGCGTCTTCATCCTCAACCACCGGGTTGTCCGCGATCTCAAAGGTCATCTTGTCGTACACAAAGCCGAGTTCCTCTACGTTTTCATCGTACCAACTGGGCATAAAGCACGGGGTTTCCTTAAACCAGCGGCGTTCACCGTTGACAAAGGGAACGATGGTCGTCGAGTCTAAAACCATGCTCAGACGGGGTGCGTCGCTACACTGGTACAGGGCGGTGAATTGAAGCGGATTGAGTCCGTCGCCGTCCATGGGTACATTCACCCATTTCAGTCCGTTCGCTTCCTTCATTTCAAAGGCTTCGATATGCTCAAACGGGCCGATCACCATCGTCTCGGCATAAAGATCCGGCTTGGACTTATTGGTGTTCAAAACGGAATTGCCCTGATCGTCATACAGATCGACACTGCAATTCGAGCCGTGATTGGCGATCAGTTTTGCACCCTGCTCGGCATTGATCTCACCGGTGGCAGTCGTTTGGTAACCCGCCTCTGTGCCGAGATAACCGTACGCACTGATTTCGACCGTACCGCCGTTTTCGATCGTGAGCGTCGTGTCCTGCTTGACGGTGGCGTAGCCGAAGTGCAGGTATTCGCCGTTACCGACCGTACCCGAAACATAGCACTCTTTCGACACCTGCGTGTACGCCACTGCTTCGATATTACCGACTTCGTCGTATTCCGTCGGCATTGTCAGACTGTGCGCCTGCGTAAAGGTCGCACCGCCGACTGTCAGACTGCCGCCGCCGATGATGGTCAGGGTGTCCGTCGAAACATTGCCGTTTTTACCGACGGTGACATTCACGCCGTCGATGAGAAGCGTCTGCCCCGAATAATCGGTGTTGATCTCATAATTTCCGGAGCCGGAAATATAAACGATCGTGCAGAAATCGGGGAAGAATTCCGTTTCAATAACAAATTCTTCCGTTGGATCCTCATCCTGGTTGACCGTGACATATTTTACCGTCACGTTGTCCGCACCCGACGCATATTCGCCGAACGCCGTCGTCGGAACAAGCGACAGGCATAGGACGAACGCGACAAGCAGGCTCGTCAGTTGTTTGAATTTCTTCATGAAAAAGCCCTCTCTTTCAAGGTTGATCATCGACGCTCGGGCTTAATCGCCCGTAAGCATAACTATACAGTCTTTATTATAACATCAATTCCGCGAAAATCAACCGTTTTTTCCCATTCTGTCAATGACATCTTGTCAATTTCCTCTCCGCCTGCTATACTTGAAGCCCAAAAACTGCTATACTTATATAAATATAACCCGCAAACTTTTTCGAGGTGATACCATGACATTCAGTGAAAGGCTCAACGAATACATCATCTGCCTGGATTGTACGGCAAAGGAACTCTCCGAAGCGTCGGAACTTTCCCCGTCGATCATCAGTCGTTACCGCAAGGACTCCCGCGTCCCCTCCCCCGGAAGCGAACATCTTTTGAAACTTTCCGACGGCATTCACACCCTTTTCGTCCGAAACGGCGTCGCAGACGCACCCGATCGGGATGAGATCCTTGCCGAACTCACCGCCACACTGCAAGACGATCAATTCGACCTCGATCTGTTCGTCGTCAAACTGAACGAACTCATTGACGCCGCCGAAGTCAGTGTCAGCCGTCTGGCGCGCTCGATGAACTATGACGCGTCCTACCTTTCCCGTGTGCGCACGGGTGACCGTCACCCTGCCGATCCCGCCGCCTTTGCCGACGGCGTCTGCCGCTTTGTCAGCGCCAACTGCACAGGCCCCGACGAGATCGCCTCGATCGCGTCATTGCTCGGCAAACCCGCCTCGGTATTCGCAGATCAGCGTTCCTATTTTAACGCACTCCGCGGGTGGATTTGTGACGCAAATCCCTCAAAAACCGACAATGTCGATCACTTTTTGAGCAAACTCGACGAATTCGACCTCAACGATTACATCCGTTCGATCCGCTTTAACGAACTGAAAATTCCCACCGTTCCGTTTCAGTTTTCCACCGCAAAGCACTATTACGGTCTGGAACAGATGTGCGCGGGCGAACTCGATTTTTTCAAAGCCACCGTCCTTTCCCACGCCAAAGAGAATGTCTTTATGTGCAGCGACATGGACATTGCGGACATGGCGGAGGTCGAAAATTTCGGCAAAAAGTGGATGTTTGCCATCGCCCTCTGCCTGAAAAAGGGGCTTCATCTCGATATGATCCACACCATCGACCGCCCGTTTGACGAAATGATGCTCGGGCTCGAAAGTTGGCTGCCGATCTATATGACCGGGCAGATCTCGCCCTACTACCTCAAAAACGCCCGAAGCGAAGTCTATCAGCACCTCAATTATGTGTCCGGGGCGGCGGCGCTCACAGGCGAGTGTATCGCGGGACATCACAAAAACGGCAAATATTATTTGACCAAAAAGCCCGAAGAAGTTGCATTTTACCGTGAAAAGAGTAATGCTTTGTTGAAGATCGCCCAGCCATTGATGGAAATTTACCGTTCCGAGCGTCAGGACGCGTATCGTGAAATGTTGGAGTGTGAAAATGACCTGTCCTGCAAGCGTCACGGCATCCTGACCGCCCCACCGATCTACACCCTTCCGACGGAGTTGCTCGACGAAATTTTGAAAGAGAACGGCATATCCGACGATTTTTCGCAAGAAATTCGAAATTATACCGCGAAAATGCGAGCAATTTTCGAAAAAACGGTAGAAAGTAACGAATATATCGACGAAATCCCGAAAATTTCGCGTGAGGAATTCGAGGCGTATCCGTTAAATCTCTCCATCGAGGGGCTCTATGCCGAGGTCGATGTGCGGTATGATTATGATCGGTATTTGCGGCACCTCGCCGCCACCGAGGACGCCGCCAGAAGGTTTGAAAATTACACCGTCACGCAAAGTATCCGCCGTGCATTCCGGCATATACAGATCTTCATCCGTGAGGGCGAGTACGCCATCATCGCCAAGTCGAACGCCCCCACCGTGCATTTCGTCATCCGCCAGCCCAAACTCCGTCGCGCCATCGAAAATATCATTCTCCCCGTCGTGGAATAGAATGGGAGCCGCCGTTTTCCTGCCCGGTGTTGTGATTTGCACCGCCCCCCGTAACCTTCTCCTTAAA
>DCHG01000067.1 GCA_002315595.1 Clostridiales bacterium UBA1758
ATCCACCGCACATTTCGCTTTCAAAAAAGGGAAAGGCAACGATGCTCGAAACGAAAGTCTCAAAATACCGCTTTACAAGAAATATTTGTGCTATTTTGCCCTGAAAATGTTGACATTTCGGATAAAAGTAATATAATGTATTTGTATTATTGTATATATAATGGTATTGGTATCCTCGTTTCGCGGAAAAGACGAGTGCCGACCATTGATTTCGATAGAAAACTCTTTTGATACGGAGGACGAAAATATGAAGAAGCGAGTGATAGCGGTACTTCTTTGCGCCGTGATGCTGATCGGTCTTTTGCCACAGTTTACCGTAAATGCCGAAGCAACGGCAATTCAAATAAGCGATACGAACATATATTGGGAAATCACCGGGAACACGCTGACCATTTCCGGCACGGGTGTCATGCCGAATTATACTCATTATTCACAGCAACCATGGCATACTGCTAGGTCTAAAATAACCTCAGTTGTTATTCAGGATGGTGTTACAGAGGTTGGTGTGTCTGCGTTTAATCACCTTACAAATCTAACTGATGTAACCATTCCGTCCTCTGTGACGTGTATTAAGGGAGAAGGGTTTATGGATTGCCCGAAACTTTCGAGCGTTGTTATTCCGTCTTCCGTAAAAAATATAAGTTATGATGCGTTTAAGAACTGCACAAGCCTTGCAAGCATTATTCTTCCGTCAACTGTTGAGTTTTCAAACACGCCGTTTGACATGACAGGCGACGAAAAGAGTATCACTCTTTCTGTTGGTCTTTCGGGTACGGAGTGGACAAACAATAAATTCACTAACAATATTGAATATGGTTTTACTACGAAGGTCCCATATGCCTTGTATTTACTTCCCGACGCTGTGGCAGATGAACAGTTAACAGGTGTAACCCCGGTAAAAAACAACTCTAACGGCGGCATACATATTTGCGGCGATACATATTCCACCACCAACTGGAAGACCATCACGGCAAATGCGCCGAGCAACGGAACATATACCGTCAACGGTGAAAGCATTACGACAGCCAAAACATTGTATGTCGGCGAAGATACGCCGATCACCCTGACCGCCACCCCTGCTACGGGATATGCTTTTGGCGGATGGACGGTGAAGGACGAAAGCAATCAGAATGTTGCGGTCACGAATAATTCCTTTACCATGCCCGAAAGCAATGTAACCGTTACGCCGACTTTCAAAAAACTGAGCAAGGTCAGTTGGACGGATCCCGCAAACGGCACGATTTCGGCCACCTTCGGCACGGGTAATACTACAATCACAAGCGGGGCTACGGATGTGACGGAAGGCGAAACCGTTACCGTCACTGCAACGCCGTCCGCCGGTTATCAACTTTCCGCCGTAACCGTCAACGGTTCTTCTGACGGCGTGACAATTAACGGCAACACCGCCACCTTTACGATGCCCGCAAGCGATACCACGGTTTCGGCAACGATGTCGCCGATCGACTACACGATCACGGCAAATGCGGCGGCAAACGGCAAATATTCGGTCAGTAAAGACAGCACCGCAATTTATACGGATGTTACTGCAAATCAAAATTCTTACACCGCCGCACATATCGGCGAAACCTATACGCTGACTGCTACACCCGATACGGGTTATAGTTTGACGAGTTGGGGTGTGACCGGTGCGGCAAGCACAAACGGTAATAGTTTTACCGTGGGTGCAAGCAACGTCACGATTGCGCCGACCTTTGCGATGACCGATCACGCGGTCACATACACTGCCCCGACTAACGGCAGTTACACGCTTTCCGTGAACTCGGGCACGGCGGTCTCCGCAAACACCACCGCTCAGTACGGTCAGACGGTTGCCATTGCGATTACACCCGGCACTCATTATGAGGTCGACACCGTCAGCGTGGTGACCACTGCGGGGAATACTCCGGTTGAAGTCAGTGGTACGGGGAATTCACGCTCCTTTATCATGCCCGACGCGCCCGTCACCGTTACCGTGACATTTAAGGCGATCAAATATACCGTTACGGCAACAAAGACGGATGCTTCCGGTTGGACGTATGGTGTCGGAGGAGTGGTAGCAGACTATTTGAATAGTCGAACGGTCGACATTGCATACAACGAAACGGTCACGATTAAGGTAACGGGAAAAGGCGGCTCGACCGCAGAGTCGTTTACGGTTACGAAAAACGGCACAAATGAGACGGTTGAGGTAACGAAAGACGGCGATAATTATACATTTACCATGCCCGGTTGCCCCGTCACCATTACATCAAGTTTTACACGGAAATCATTTACGCTAACTATTGGGGAATGCGTGGTTAATGGAAAGACGATCGGTACCTTCACGGTCAAAAGAGCCGGCGGAACCGTTCTCAAAACCGGAGATACGGTTTATTACGGCGAACCCCTGTATTTTGAAGGTACGACGTCAAACGAATATTACAAATATGTCGGATGGAAAATGGACACTACCGGGGGAAATTCCAATTACATTATGGCAATCCCGAATAATCCCGATCAAGTGAGTTCATTTACGATCGAACCTAGATTTTCTGCTCAAATAGTCAGAGAATATATTTCCGATGACGATGAAATAAATACAGAGTACCATCCCCTTACCGGATGCTTTATTAAAGTGACTAATGTCGGTAATGATACAAACTTCTCTTCCTTGGAGAAAAACACCAGAGCGAGGTTAAGGGCATATCCTAATTTCGGGTGTCAATGGATTGAGTGGAAGGTTTATAATTACGACGATCCGACCAACCCGGTAGAAATCGAAATTAAACAAGATAACGACGGAAATTCCGACTATGATTATTTCATCATGCCGGATGCGCCCGTTGTGGTAAAAGCGAAATTCAACCTTATCCGTTACAACGTTTCCCTGCAATCTCGCATTGATGGAACGGAAACCTCCGTTGCCCACCTTGCCGGCGGCGGAGAAAGAAAGCATTATAGCAAAGAAACACTGAACGCGCCGAGCATTGACGGATTTACTTTTGTCGGATGGTATGTAGATAACGGTGCGAATTATAAAGGCGACCTGATTTCCGAAAATCAACGCTTTACCTATGTACTGTACGATTACAAAAGCCCCAAAGACAGTTCGGTTAATTATGATTTCGAAACGCCACGGAATATGACGCTCACCGCCGTGTATGCTCCTATGAGTTCCGTCGTTGAGGTGAAGATTGACGCACCGTCCTTCTCGATCACGGGCGCGGGCGTTGACGGCATTGCACAGCACGGATTACAGACGTACCGGGTGAAAACCGGCACCGAACTGAATTTGTATTTCAACAACACGAATAGCGAATACACGTTCCAGTGCTGGGCAAACGGCAATAACAAAATTGTCGGAACGCAACAGAATTATAAGTTTACGGTGACCGCCACCACTTCGCTTCATGCCGTGTACGGCAGTTCTGACATTCAGAAGATATCGGAGGGTGTGTACGAATCACTTGTAATCTTCCGTTCGACCTACGGTCAGGTGCTTCAGGCGAGGAGTTACCTTTCCACCGACACGATCAAGTTCCCGCAATCGCCGATCCTGCTCGGCAATACCTTTACTCGCTGGGTGATCAACGACGGCAATTTGGACGATGACGCCGTTGAAGCCACCGAATCGGCGATCAAGGCGCTGATGTCGACACAATCAATCATCAACATCATACCCGAATTCGTCGAAAAGGATGAGACCTTCAAAGTTACCGTGGTGGCGATGAAATACAACGAGGAAGGAGCATTGGTTACCGCCACGCCTGAACAGGGATATTCATCACCGACGGGCGGCGAAGGCAAGGTCGGTAACGGCGTCCTCACCCATACTCCGTCGCAAATCGGTCAAAATTTGCAGTTTATGTATTGGACGGACATAACCGGCAAGATCCTTTCGTACGATACCCGATACACCGTTTACGGCACGAAAAAGGACGAGACGATCACGATTTGGGCCGTTTACGGTCCGAAAGTTCCTGATGCAAAGACCGTGATTACGGTTACGGCATCGCAGGGGGCGAACGGACAAAAGATCCGCGTCACTTTCAGCGAAACGTTCTATATCAACAACACCAACGGTGATGTGAAAAATGTCAGTTCCGGTTTCCTGATCACCACAGGTAATCAGCCGAATGAACTCTCAATGAGGATCGACAGTCCGGGTATATTGGTCTATACCAGTAGTTTGCCGAGCGACGGTCTTTCCGGCACATATATGTTGCATTTGAACACGACGCAAGCCGGCTTGACGATTTACGCACGCGGATATGTTCAGTATTTCAATTCCGAAAACGTGCTGATCACGGAATATTCGGATATCATGGAATACACCACCATGGCGTTGAGCGCATAGGGGTAAAAATGAGATTTTTTGAAGAGCCGAAAATTGAATTTATCCTTTTAGACGAACGCGATGTCATTGTTACCTCCGACGGAATACCGAAGGAAGAGGAAGAACATGACCTCAGAACAACACTGAGCGACGCGTAAGCAATTTAGTGATGAAGTAATTGCGGTCGATGATGAAAAGGCACATCCCGCGGGATGTGCCTTTTTGCAAAATGAGGAAATTGATATGATGAAAAAAGTTTTGGCGATTTTTCTTGCGTTCGCGCTTTTTGTGCCGGTCACTGCGTTTGCCGCAGGCACCGTTTACACGGAAGGCTTTCTGAATTACACAGTCACGGACGGTTCGATCACGATCGTCGGTTGCTTTGGCGACAATGGAACACTCACTGTGCCGAATATGATCGCGGGCGACCCGGTTAATACGATTGCGGCGGGCGCGTTTGTCGGCAACGCCGCCCTCAAAGAAGTCATTCTGCCGGATTCCATCACCACGGTGGAGGAGGGCGCGTTCGGCACAGGTGTCAAGGTCACATGGAATAACCGCACCAAAGACGACTCCAAGGACGATCCGGCGGATGATCCAATTGACGATCCCGCGGACGATCCTTCGCCGATCGATGTGGACACGGATGTCGATTTGGACGATCCGACGATCGTGGACAGTATTGTTTTCGACGATGTCAATCCGGGCGATTATTACTATTCCGCCGTCAAATGGGCGGTCGAAAAAAAGGTCACCGACGGCGTGAAAAAGAATGTATTCGCACCGACGACGAAATGTACCCGTGCGCAGATCGTCACCTTTCTTTGGCGTGCCGCAGGCACACCGAAGACGGATGGGAGCAATCGTTTTGCGGATGTTCGCACGACCGATTATTGTTATGATGCAGTGATGTGGGCGGTGGAAAACGGGATTACCGACGGTACGGGCGCGACCACTTTTTCACCGAATGATGTCTGTACGCGCGCACAGGTTTTGACCTTTTTGTGGCGTTATTTGGGCGAAAAGAAGACGAACGGTACGGTGAATTTCTCTGATGTGGCGAAGACGGCGTATTATTATGACGCGGTCGTCTGGGCAGTGGAAAACGGTGTAACTTCCGGCACAAGTGCGACGAAATTTTCTCCGAATTCGGGTTGCACCCGTGCGCAGGCAGTTTCGCTGATGTACCGAGCCATCGGCTGAGGGTGATTTTATGAAAAAAATCATCCTGCATTGCCTGCTTGCCGTTGTCAGCGTCGTGATTTTGACCGGGGTTTTTCTTGAAATGAAGAGCCGCGATCGCACGCAGGAGCAACGGGCGGAGGAACTTGAAGCACTGAACGAAAAGATTGCACCGCTGCAAAGTAAAGTCATTTCCCTGCAAAAACAGATCGATCGCATCCGACAGGAAGAATTCGAAACCGAAACCACTCCGACGGTGGTTTGCGGTTATTATGCGTCAAATGTGGACGAGATCGCCGCGGACGGCGTGATCGTCTTGGACGCAAATGCCGATACGGAATTGATTGCGGCGGCAGAGGCAACCGGGCGCGACATTGCATACTTTTATGCGCTTGACGCCGAAGTTCCCGAAAATCGGACGATGACCATTTTACGCTCGCAGTATGATTCGAGCAAAACCCGTGCCGGTATCGACGGAATTATTTCCTGCCATCTGGATCGTAATGCGGCGGGCGTGCTTGACGACGGAAAGGTCAATTTGCCGTATGTTTATATCAAAAACGACTTGATTTCGTTGAAAACGCGGTTGGATGCGTTGAAAAGCGAACTTTTCGTCATTTTCAATCCCAATGTCAAAAGCAATGTCGAGTTATTCGAGCAGTACGTTGATGACGGAAAAGTCGTGAAGACCGAAATTCGCGAAGCCGTTACGCAGATTACCGAACGGTCGTCGCAAGAAGACGATTTTGAAGCCGATCGTCAGGCGCGCATTGACGAAATATCCCGACAAATCGATGAAATTCAATCGGAAATTCAAAAAATGTATTGAATTGAGCCGGAATATCGAAACGGTTTGCGGCGCATTTCAGGGATTTAATCAAAAAAGATACAAATAAAAACGGGATGATACAATGTATCATCCCGTTTTTACTGGCGCAGCGGGTGGGATTCGAACCCACGTGTGATTGCTCACAAACTGATTTCGAGTCAGCCCCGTTATGACCGCTTCGATACCGCTGCATATTCAATTTGCAAGGGTGAAAACCCCAAGCATTGATATTATACACGAAGTTTTGCCCGAAGTAAAGAAAAATTTTTGAAAAAGCCGGCAGGGGACTTGATTTTCTTAACAATTCGTGATAAAGTCACATAAGAATCATTCATAGGAGGACTGCTCGTGACAAATTTAAAATTTACGGGCACCGTTCGTCGTATGATCCCAAAGGATTGGGAACGAATGGTGGCTTTTTTCGCAGATCGCCATGAAGATCAGCGAAGCGATGTTTTTGAGTTTCTGGATGGGGCGCACTCCGAGCGGGACTATTGGATCGCCCTCGATGATAGCGAAAACTGCTCCGGCATCCTTGTTTTTGACAAAAAAGAAAGCAGGTTGCCTCGTATTAAATTGATTTCTGATGACTTTTCGGTGGTCACCTGCCTACTTGAAACCGCAATAAAACTGCTTCACGACCGCAAGGGTGCGGCAATTTTCATTGCGGCACGCCGTGATGATGTGAAAATGCAGGATACGATCAAGGCTTGCGGATTTTCGGAACTCTTTGAAACGCATGAAAATCTGTTTTTCGCCTATATCGAACCTTGTGAACATCTGATTTTGCACGATCTGTATAAAAAGCACGACGATTATGAGATTAGAAGGATCCTTCCCGAGGATCGTCCGCTGATTTATGACTTCTTTCGTGCTATGGGCGAAACAAGCACCGGTTTTTTCAACCGCAATCACGGCAACGAAAATGGCGTGTATGACTATTTGGATGGCAAATTGCCGGATCGCACCTATTGGATGGCGGTCAAAAAGGATAACGGCAAGGAAATCTGTCTCGGAATTGTCTTTATTTGTATTAAATTCACGAAACTCCCGGGTTTCGGCATTGCCGTGCGCGACGGATACCACGGGATGCACATCGGAACGAATTTGATTGAGTTTGTCAAAGAGGTCTGCCGCGCAAATCACTGTGGCGGTATCATGCTCACCACGGCATTTACCAACGAAAAAGGGCAACGCCTTTACGAACATCGCGGCTTTCAAAGATCCGGAATACAGTGCGGCGAATGGTTTTACATTTGCCCACTGAAATAAATGGAGGGTTTATGAATCAGGTCATTAGCAAAAACGCAGAAGAACTCGGCAAGGCCGCTGCCCAAAAGACCGCTGAACTTCTTAACGAAGCCATTGCAAAGCAAGGATATGCCCGTTTGATCCTTTCAACCGGCGCTTCCCAGTTTACGACGCTTTCCGAACTTGTTAAACTTCCCGTAGACTGGTCGAAGGTCGATATGTTCCACCTCGATGAGTATGTCGGTATGGACGAAAGCCATCCGGCGAGTTTTGTCCGTTATCTGAAAGAACGCTTTGTATGCAAGATCCCGCTTCGTGCGGCGCATTTTGTCGACACCACCAAGCCCCTCGACGAAATGATTCCGGCGTTGACCGCCGAACTTCGCGAGAAGCCGATCGATGTCGGCCTGATCGGTATCGGCGAAAACGGTCATATCGCGTTCAATGATCCTCCGGCAGATTTTGACGATCCGAATGCCTATAAAGTTGTCACACTTGATGCCAAGTGCCGTAATCAGCAACTCGGCGAAGGTTGGTTCCCGACGATCGACGATGTTCCGACGCACGCTGTTTCCATGACCGTCGGTGAGATCATGAAATGCCGTCATATCATTTCCGCCGTTCCGTATGCCGTTAAGGCGCAAGCCGTCCACGACACATTGACGCAAGAGGTCAACAACATGGTTCCGGCGACGATTATGAAAACCCACGCCGATTGGAATCTTTTCATTGACGAAGATTCCGCGTCCATGCTGAAATGATGAGTCGTTTTTTAGATGCGCTTTCGGCGAAGAATGCGGATGCGTTCAATGCACGTCCGGTGACGCTGGCCTTTTTGGGCGACAGTGTGACCAACGGTTGTTTTGAGGTCTTTCAGACGTTGAACGAGGCGGGAGAAGAAGGGTTGAATACCTTCTTTGAGCCGAAGAACTCATACGCCGAAGATTTACACAAAATTCTGCATACATTTTACCCATGCGCCCAGATCAACCTTGTTAACGCGGGCATTTCGGGCGACAATGCACCGAACGGTCTTGCACGTCTGTCACGCGACATTCTGCCGAGCAAGCCGGATTTGACGGTGGTCTGCTATGGACTGAATGATTCCGGTGCAGGCGATGACGGCATTGCCGCGTACAAAGAGGCATTGATCGGGATCGCAAAAACCTTGCGCGACAATGGAAGCGAGGTCATCATCATGACGCCGCAACCGACCTGCACCAAAGTGCATGAACGACTGTTGGTTACGCGCTTCCGTGAACTTGCAAAGGAAATGAGCGACCGCTTTGAAAGCGGGTGCTTTGACCGATATATGCAGGCGGCGCGGGACGCGGCTCGGCAGAGCGATGTTGCACTCTGTGATTGCTATGCAAAATGGATGAAACTCCGCAACAACGGCGTCGATACGACGGGATTGCTTGCCAATCTTCTCAACCATCCTACGCGTGAAATGCACTGGTTGTTTGCCGTATCCCTTGCCGAAACGATATTCAATATGTAATTAACGAGGCTTGACCGACGGTCAAGCCTCGTTTTATCTGCGGACATTATGTACGAACTTATTCTGCCAGTCCTTCCGCGATACCGAGCAGTGCGATTCCTGCCATGACGATGACAACGATGAAGTACTGTAATTTTGTGAGTTTTTCTTTCAAAAAAATCCGCGACAGTATGACGGAAAGAATACTGTACGATGCGATGACGGGTGCGGCAACGACCGCCTTGCCGGACATTGCAAAGACATAGAAAAACTGTCCTGCGGTTTCAAAAATCGCCGCACAGAGCCGCGTACGCTCTTTCGGCAGACGAACGCGTTCACGCTTGATGCCGTAAACATAGACCGCAAGCACCACGGCGCACAGAAAGAACATAAATTCGTAGGCGAGCAGTGCATCGGATTCGCTCATCAGTTCCAACTCGTCGAGATAGATGGCGTCCGCAAAGGTACCGAGTCCGTCGATCAGACAATAGAGCAGGGGAAAAATGATCGCAATGGCACTGACGGTATATTTTTTGTCAACGGATTGTGGAGTAAGTTCCGCATTGGAGAGTCTTTTTTCGACCAGAGCGAGGGCAAATACGCCGACGCAGATGATGCCGATGCCCAAAAGTTCCACACCCGACGGACGATAGGAGAGAAAGATCATACAGAGAATGGCGGAAACCGCACCGGAGGAATTCTGCACCGGGGAGGAAACGGAGAGTTCGATATATCTCAATCCGAAATAGCCGATGGTCATCGAAAGGATATACATCGTCGAAACGGGAAGATAACGGACAAGGTCGATCGGGTGAAAGCCGCAGCCGGTGATGAAAAGGTACGCGGTGGCGTGAACGCCCATAACGACGCCGACGGCGATTGTTGTTTTCAGATGGCTGTATGTTTCATCGGAGTCGGAGCCTCGCTTATAAAACAGATCGGCGACGCCCCATGCGAGGAAGGTGATAATTGCGCAAAAAAACCACATAAAGAGCCTTTCAAATTATTTATCGGTGAGGTTGAGTACGAGTTCGGCGGAGTCGCTGAGATCCTTGATTTCGATTGCGACGATCCAGACGGAGATTTGATCCGCATCCTTATTCGCATCGGAGCCGGTGCGGATGAGGTCGATCTGAACGGCACCATCGTGATCGTAGATGGAATCGACCTCGAATTTCGCCGTTTTCACATCTTCAAAGGCGAGAAAAATCAGGGATTTTTTGGTGAAGAATGCGGAATCCCATCCGTCGTAGCCGGAGATCGCCGCCGTGTCGAAGACATCTCTGTTGGACTCTATGTAATCGAGTAGACCGTTAGAAGAGTAGACATTTGCAATTCCGGGGAGTTCGCCGTCGCCGGTTCTTGCCACGCTGACGGACATTGCGGAATAGACATACTTGTCCTCGACAACATCCGGCGCGGGACCGGCGACTTTTTCGGCGACCTTGCCGCCGATCAGGGTGATTGCCAACGCGATGATGACAATTGCCACACCCTGAATGATGTGAGAATTTTTCAGTTTCATGGAAAACCGCCTTTCGTGAGTGGTTATGCGAGAAATGAATCCATATCCGCGGATGAAATACCGCGGTGAAGGGCATAATTGATCCCCCGACCGAGTGAGCGAGCCGCGGTGGAAACCAGCGTATCAACATCCTTCGGCGTGACGATGAGAGGGGATTTATCCGTATCGGAAAGATCGACCACCGTCGGTAGTCCGAGAGCGATCACGGGAATTCCGAGTTCGGCGGAATTCAACGCATTGCGTGCGTTACCGACGCCGGAGCCGGGGGAGATACCCGCGTCCGTGATCTGTATGCTTCGCCCTAAACGGGTGGCGGAACGCGCACAAAGGGCGTCCACGGCGATGACTGCGGCAGGGGAAACAATATCGCAAAGTCCCTTGATGAGTTCCGCGCTTTCCACACCCGTTGTACCAAGAACACCGGGTGCGATGGCGGAAACCGGGCGCATCCCGCCGAAGTGTTCGGGATCGCGTGCGATGAGATGACGCGTGACCATGACGCTTTCCAATGTGACGGGGCCGACGGAATCCGCCGTAATACGGCGATTTCCGAGTCCACAGACGAGGATCGTGCCGTCTTTCGGAAGCAACCGTAAAAGCAATTCACCGATCGCCCGTGAAACGGAGTCGATTTCTTCGTCATCCCACAAAAAACTCCCATCGAGTTCAAGTGTCGCATAATTTCCGATCGGCTTGCTGAGTGCTTTTGCGCCTTCGTCGTCCAAGACCTCGACAAAATTGACGCGACAATCAAAGATCGTTTCCTCTTTTGCACGTACGCCTTGCAAAAAAGTTGCGGTTTTCGGGTTTTCGGCGTGAAACGCCTGCTGTGCTTCCAGCACCAAATCGGTCCGAACAGATACCATTATACATCCTCCGCGGCATAAAATCCACAATTATTCTTCAAATAGTATCCGCAACATGGAACTATATATACAAAAAAAGAAATTATGTAAATTTTTTTGCGATTTTGCTTGATTTTTGCGTACAAGGATGATAAAATAATTAAGCGACTAAAAAGTAAGGAGGTGGACAATTTGCCGAATATTAAGTCTGCCAAGAAGCGTGCCAGCCTTTCCGCTATTTTCAATTCCAGAAATACAGTCATCAAGAGCGAAATGAGAACCTCTATTCGTAGATTCAATGACGCTGTTGAAAATTCCGAGGCTGACAAGGTCGAAGCTTACAAGACTGCTGTGAGCAAGATAGATGTTGCCGTCAAGAAAGGCGTTATTCATAAAAATACCGCTGCTCACAAAAAGAGCGCGATGACTCTCAAGCTCAACGCTTCTGAGGCGAAGTAAAGCTGATTGGCATGCAAGACCGCACGAGTGATCGTGCGGTCTTCTTTTTATAAAACAAAAGGAAGAGATGACAGACATCTCTTCCTTTTGCATGATGGGGGGAATTGGGTATGGATGAAAATGAGAGGAACTTCACTTCACTTATAGTATATCGGACAATTATGAACGAAAAAATGAAAAAATAAAAACAAATTGATAATATTTTGTGAATAAAAAAGGAGCCTTTCGCATAACGCGAAAGGCTCCTTACAAAATCAGTCTTCGATGACATAGGGGGCAACGCCGTCGGGGATCGGACAGACATAGCCGCCGTCGGCGGTGCGTTCGGCAAATTCCGCCTTTGCCGCGGAAAGTTTTTCAGGATTGGTCAAAACATCAATGACTGCACCGCAGATTGCTTTTGCGGCGAAGATCAGCCCTTTATCGCCGATCGTTGTCGCACCGCAGGAGACATTTTGCCACGAATGTCCGGGCGATCCGGACGGGAAGGTGGCGGTCGTCAACTGCGCCGTTGGCGTCAGCCAACTAACATCGCCGACATCGGTCGAACCGGGAGTAAATTCGTTGCCCGAACGGAAAGGAATGATAAAATCATTGATTGCACGCTTGCCGTTGTCGCTGAGTTTTTTGACTTCGGCGGCGATCGAGGTATCGAAACGGCAGGCGTTGCCCGGAAGTTCCGTTGCACCCGGGAAGGTTGCTTTCAGTTCCGCGGCGTATTTTTGTTCGTCCGCCGTATATTCGGGCATCGGAAGTACGGACAGACTGTCGAATAAGATCTTTTCAAGCGCAGTGTTCGGCACGGTATTTGCCGTTCCGTCGACGAAGATCCGTTCGTAGGTCGTTTCGGTCATCTTTGCCGCACCTTCGGCAAGCAGGTCGACACGACGCTGAAGTTCCAGTGTGTCTGCGACCTTGCAGGAACGCACCATGTAAAGCACGGATGCGTGCGGCTGAACGACATTCGGCGAAACGCCGCCGCCATCGATCATCGCATAGTGGATGCGGCAATCGGTCGCCATATGCTCGCGCAAATACTGCGCACCGATGTTCATCAGTTCGATTGCGTCAAGCGCGGAACGCCCCTGTTCTGGGTTTCCCGCTGCATGAGAAGCGACGCCCTTGAATTTGTATAAAACCTGCGTGCAGGAGTTACAGGTGCCGGTCGTGATTTCGTTGGTGTCGCCCGGATGCCAGGAAAATGCGGCATCGAGTTTTTTCCACACGCCGTCGCGCGCCATGTACGCCTTTGATGCGCCACCTTCTTCACCGGGGCACCCGTAGAAAATCACTGTACCCGGTGTACCGGTTTCTTCTAAAAAGTGTTTGACACCGCATGCGGCGGCAAACGATCCCGCGCCGAGCATATTATGTCCGCAACCATGTCCGGAGCCGTTTTTGACCAGTTCTTTGCGTTCGAGTTCGCCCGCCTTTTGCGAAAGACCGGAAAGTGCGTCGAATTCACCCAAAATTCCGATGACGGGGCCGCCTTCGCCGGACTTGAAGGTGCCGGAAAACGCAGTCGGAATATCGCAAAGATTGGATTCGACGACGAAACCTTCCTCGGAGAGTAGTTTTTGATAAAGTTCGGCGGAGCCAAATTCTTTCAGTGAAAGTTCGGCAAGTTCCCAGATCTTATGAGAAAGATCAGTGTACTTTTTTGAATTAAAATCAATGTAATCGCAGGCATTTTTGAAGTAATCGGTCATAAAATCCTCGATTCTAATCAGTACAGAACCTTGCTGAGAAACTCCTGCGTGCGTTGGTTCTGCGGATGGTTGAACAGATCTTCGGGTTTGCCGCTTTCGGCGATGATGCCGTTGTCCATGAACAGGACGCGGTCGGATACTTCTTTGGCAAAGCCCATTTCGTGCGTGACGATGACGGAGGTCATGCCGTCACGCACAAGGGACTTGATAACTTCGAGTACTTCGCCGACCATTTCAGGGTCAAGTGCGGAGGTCGGTTCGTCAAAGAGCATGACATCCGGCTCCATTGCGAGGGCACGGACAATGGCAAGACGCTGCTTCTGACCGCCGGAAAGGCGAGTCGGATGCTCGTTACGCTTATCGTACAGACCGACGCGGTTCAACAGTGATTTAGCGATCTCGTCCGCTTCCTGTTGAGTTTTCTTGTTAAGAAGCACCGGCGCGAGAGTGATGTTTTTTTGCACGGAAAGATGCGGAAAAACATTAAAATGCTGGAAGACCATACCCATCTTCTGACGATGGATGTTGATGTCGACATTGGCGTTGGTTATTTCGGTACCTTCAAAGAAGATCTGACCGGCTTCCGGCACTTCAAGCAGGTTCAGGCAACGCAAAAACGTGCTTTTTCCGCCGCCGGACGGACCGATGATGGAAACGACTTCGCCCTTGCTGATATGTTCGGAAACGCCCTTGAGAACATGAAGGGTGCCCTTTCCGTTGAGCGTAAAACTCTTATGCAGATCAATCGTCTTAATCATTGGCTTTCAGTCTCCTCTCGAATACGCCGAGCAGTTTGCTCAAAACGAAGGTCAGCACGAAGTAAATCACACCGACGATGAACAGACATTCAATGGTGAGGTAGGTGTTGCCCTTGACCTTCAAATAAGCGGTCATCAACTCGCCGATAAAGAACGTGGATGCCAGCGAAGTATCCTTGACAATCATAATGAATTCGTTGCCGAGGGCGGGAAGAATGTTTTTGACCGCCTGCGGCAGAATGATGCGCGTCATGGTCTGACCGGAAGAAAGACCGAGACTGCGTGCGGCTTCGCTTTGACCGCGGTCGATCGCCTGAATGCCGGAACGGAAGACTTCCGAAACATACGCGGCAGAGTTGATGATCAAAGCGATCGTAATGCTCATATAGTCCGAGATCTGAATAGGGAGAAGTTGCGGGATGAGGAAGTAGCCGACATACAACTGTAAAAGCATCGGCGTACCGCGGACGACTTCGACAATTGCGATGACGAGCCAGTTCAGGGGCTTGAATTTTGACATTCTGCCGATACAGAAAAGAATACCGAGCAATGCGCCGAAGACGACTGTGATCACGGAAAGAATCAAAGTGTAACTGACGCCCTCGATCAGGAATACTTTCCAGTATTTCGACAAAATATTGCCGATATTGGTAATATATTCGCTCATTTTGACCTCCTAAAAGGGAATTAAGAATTTTCTTTATAAACAAGAGAATGTCAAGGCCACCTTTTGGGTTGACCTTGACAGTTCATCTTTTAATTCTAATTGAGATTAGCCTTCGATAACGTTTCCGTCTTCGTCGTAGGAAACATCGGCGGCGGTGTCAATACCGGCAAGTTCCTGGGCTTCGTCATACCATTCACCGTAGTAGCCGTTTTCGTAGGCTTTGGCAAGGATTTCGTTGACCTTGGCGGTCAGTTCGTCATCGCCCTTTTTGAGAAGGATGACGTTATTTTCGGCTTCTTCGGAAACATCGAATTCAAAACCACTCATTGCGATGCCGTCGTTGTTGGCGATGATCGCGTCACCATTACCCTTTGCAACGGCAAGAGCGTCGATGTTACCGGCTCTGAGGGCTTCAACAGCAGTGCCGATATCGCCGAATTCCTTGATCTCGGCATCTTCCGGAAGTTGCTCGTTGCAGAGATTCATTTGAAGGGAAGCGGTCTGTGCACCGACAACCAAGCCGGAGAAGTCATCGGCGGAAGAATACTTGCCGCCGTTTTCGGCGAGAACGATGATGACCTGTTCGGTTTCATTGTCGCCGGCGTAATAATAATCGGAAAGGTTATAGTTTGCGGCACGTTCTTCGGTGACAGAGTAGCCGGAGATCGACATATCGACGGAGCCGGACTGAACAGCAGCCTGGCAGGCGTCAAAACTCATCGGCTTGATGACGAGTTCTTTGCCCATTTCTTCGGCAATGAACTTCGCAAGAGAAACGTCAAATCCGATGTATTGATCCTGACCACTCTTGGAAGTGTCGACAAATTCCATCGGAGCAAAGTCCGGGGAAAGCGCGACAGTCAACTGATTGCTTTCTTTTTTTGCACAGCCGGTGAGGCTGAAGATGCTGACCACCATGATGAGGGCGGCGAGAAGAGAGATAACCTTTTTCATTTGAATGATCCTTCTTTCATTATTTAACCGAAACGGTTATTTTTTATAATGACAATATCATACGCGCATATTTATGCAATGTCAAGCGTATTTTTTATTTTTGTGAAAAAAGATAAAACAAGCGGGTTCAAAATGTATAAACTGTGAAGGTTAACAATGAATAAATGAATAAATCCTTGATTTCATTGGCCGTCCTACGGAAAACATCGGGAAGTGACGGAGGAATGTTCATGCGAAGAGCATAGGATGCATAGAAACAAAAAATGCATAAAATCGGTCGTTATGCACAACAATATTCAAAATGTGAGAATGAAACGGAAATCAGCGAGAAATTCCGTTCAATTCAAACCGCAGATCCGCATTTTTCTTCGGCTGAATGGAGGCAAAATACTTTTCTTCCAACGGAATCCATCGTTCAATAAAGGCATTCATGCCGTCCTCGCCTTCACGGGCAAGCAAACGGTCATACTGTTCTTCCGGCGAAAGGTCGACAAAGACTCGAACGGCGTAGTGATCCGCGAGCGCGGGATGGCAGGCGTAGGAACCTTCGACGACGACGATTTCGGCGGGAGCAAACGAAATCGGTGCGCCGAGGGACTGATCGGCACAGACGAACGGGCGGTAGGTGAAGGCTTCTCCGCGGGAAAGGGGCGTCAAGACTTCCGCGAGAAAGCGTTCGTGGTCAATATTTTCACCCGGAACATCAAAGCGTTCGGGGGCTCTTTGTTCGGGGCGGAGGAAGAAATCATCCATATGCAGCACGGGGACGCCGTATTTTTCGGCAAGTACACGCGCAAGCGTGGATTTTCCCGAAGTACAGCGTCCGTCGATGGCGACGATGACGGGGTGACGGTCGGTTTTTACCTTTGCGGCGGAAAAGATCGCGTCTGCCGCGACGGAAACATCGACTGAATTTGACGGACGGATGACAACGCGATACGCGGGCGCATAGGCTGCACGGTACTGTTCACTGTGCGAGATCGTCGGGTAACCCGCCATCGAATAGGACATCAGGAAGCGTTTCAGGTCACAGGGCATAAAATCGAATAAACCGCGGTCGGCGGCTTCCAAGGCGATTCCGAGTTTCGTTCGGAAGGAACGCTTGTCGCCGGTGTGTTCGGTGGCGGAACGGACAAATTTGTCGTTTAACTCTTCCAATGGGTATTTTTTGTCGTCGATTGCACCAAGCATGACACGTGCAAGCCCGTTGCCGATGTCCTCGTAAATTTCCTCGGAAAAGTCGTGACGGATGGTGGTGTATTCCTGCTTCAATCGGGCAAGGCTTTCCGCCGGATCGGCAATGAGATGACCGCCGCCGAACTCGTTTTGAAAGGCGAGTTTGATGACATCCTGCGCGGTCAGTTTCGGATAGCGTGCGGTATGACGGATCAGTGTTATATCAAACGGATGATACATGACAATCACTCCTTCAAACTAATGGTATTATACACGAAGCGGCAATTCTTTTCCAGTATTCGATTGACAAAATCTGAAAATGCTGATATACTCTGTTGCGTCGACCGAAGTCGGCAACCGCACGGTCAAGCCGCTATTCCGATTTTGAATATGGTATCAGGAAGATACTTGTGCCTTGGAAAAGGTGAGGGTATCTTTTTTTATTTGGAGGAAGCATGAATCACATCAAAAAACTTGTTTACACGGCGGTGTTTATCGCAATCGGAATAGTTTTGCCGTTTTTGACGGGACAGATCCCCGAGATCGGTGCGGCACTTTGCCCGATGCACCTGCCCGTCATTCTCTGCGGCTTTATTTGCGGATGGCAGTGGGGATTGGCGGCGGGAATCGTCACACCGATCCTGCGTTCGGTGATTTTCGGAATGCCGCCGATGTTTCCGACGGCGACGGCAATGGCGTTTGAACTTGCCGCATACGGCGCCGTTGCAGGAATACTGTACCGCATTTTGCCGAAAAAGATCGGCTATATCTATTGTTCCCTTGTTGCCGCGATGATCGCGGGACGGCTGATTTGGGGTGGCGTGATGTTTTTTTTCACATCGGGCTTCGGAATGTCCGCGTTCTTTGCAGGGGCAGTACTGAATGCTGTTCCGGGAATGATCGTTCAGATCACTTTAATCCCCGTGCTTGTCATGGCAATGAAACAGGCAAAACTAATATTGAACGAATAACGAAAAAACCGCCCTCGGGCGGTTTTTATTATACGGTTCCTATGACGGTGAGCGTGGAGGTTCCGGGGACGATCGTCCACGAACCGTCGGTCTGTTGCGTGTAAGTGGCGGCGGGAACGGTGACGATGCCTGCCGTGGTGGTAAATACGCCGGTCGTGGAATTGTAGAGATACTGTGTGCCAGGGGCGAGAGTGGTGCCGTTCAGTGTGGCGACGAGATTTGTCAACACCGGATCAAAGGTATCGGCGACGACGATATTTGCATTCACATCGGCGGGTGAGTTGCCCACATTTTCGATGACGAAGGTATAGGTGATCTGCTGATTTTCGCTGACGGTAAGCGGCGAAAGCGATTTCGTGATCGTCAGCGTCGGATCATTGGTTGCGGTGATCGTTGCCGAAGCGGTGACGGGTTCTGCAACACCGTCACCCGTAGCGGTTACGGTGTTTGTGACCGTTCCGCCGACGGTCGGTGGTGCATAGTCATTCAGCAATGCCTGATAGATGAGGGTGGCGTTGCCGCCTGCGGGAACATTAACGCCCGTGACCGTTAGCGGGGGTCCTGCCGTTGTTGCGGGCGCGGCCTGGACCGTTCCGTTTATCAGATATTCGACCGATCCGTCGGTGTAGGACATCGGAACAACGGTTCCACTGCTGACGGTGAATGCACCGAGATCATCCGTAACCGTCAGATTGGTTAGTGCGGTGGTGCCGCTGTTGGTCAAAGTCACGACATAGGTCACGGTCGTACCGGGGGTGTAGGTGGCGACAAGTGCG
Organism: Clostridiales bacterium UBA1758; assembly: GCA_002315595.1. GTDB lineage: Bacteria > Bacillota > Clostridia > Oscillospirales > UBA1758 > UBA1758. Next base: position 18,898 of record DCHG01000067.1, read on the forward strand.
GCTTTTGTCACGGAAAGCGCGTTCAGGTACTCGCCCGTGACGGTATTCGACAAGACGCTTAACCCATTGTAGGTCAGCGTTGCCTGATTGTTAAAGGTTGGCATATTCTTCCTCCCAAGTGCTGTTTGAGGGGGATTACATCCCTCGGGACAGTATATGATACGGGGGAAGAAAGAGGAACCTATTTTTCTTTCTTTCGGAGGTCACGAAAAAAATCCGTCAAAAGGCTTGAACAACGCTTGCCCATGATCCCACCGCAGATCTGCGGCTTATGGGTATAGTTGATCGCCGAAAGATCGGCGATGCTTCCGAAGGATCCGTTTTTCGGATCGGATGCGCCGAAATACACGTTTTTTATGCGGGAATTGATGATGGCGCCGGCACACATCGGACAGGGCTCCAAAGTGACGTAAAGATCACATTTCCAAAGCCGCCATCCGCCCAGACGGTGGCAGGCGTCGTCGATTGCCATGAGTTCGGCGTGGGCGAGGGCGTTTTTCGACCGTTCCCGCAAATTGTAGCCTTCCCCGACGATCTCTCCGTCGCAGACGACAACGCAACCGACGGGGGATTCCCCGAAGGACGCGGCTTTTTCGGCGAGTTCAATGGCACGAAGCATAAAGCGTTCTTCCATTTCACACCTCGAGTGCGCGGGTGTATTTGCCCGTTGCTTCCGGACTCAGACCGAGCGAATCCGCAACAATACGACCGTATTCGATCAGATTTTGTTTGTCGCCCGCAGCAAGCTCAATTTCAAGTTCGCAGAACGGCGCACGACGACCTTCGTGAATGAAAAAACCTTCGTCGGCGGCGACATGGAAGCGGCAATCGTTGTACTTGACATCTTGTTGAAGACGGATGAAATCGACACTGCATTCCTCTTTCAGCCCGCCGAGATCGGCGATCCATTCAGGTGCACCGACGGCAAGAAGTGCCGAAACCGCATCGAAAACCCCGGTGCAGATTGCGTTCCACTCGCCACGTTCGGACAATCCGTCTTTTTCGGATGAGGTCGTCTTGAAGGTGGCAACAAGATCGTTGTTTTCCTTTCGCACGCGAAGGGAAGCCCGATTTTTTTTCAAAAGCCGTTTATCGTCGGAGAGATAACAGGAACGCATATCGAAACGCGTAAGATCCCCGACCGAAAAAAGACTGATGCAGGGTGCGCTGAAAACCGTCGGGGCAACGCCTGAGGGAAGCGAATATTTCAGTTCGATTTCAGATGCCATACGACTCATCCTTTCTTTTTACTTGGTAATAGTATAAAAGAATCACACAAAGAAGTCAACGCCCCGAACACTCGGAGCGTTGACTGGATTGACATTATTCCTTTGCACCGCTGACGATCGAGTAATAGACATTCGAGGTCAGCCGATAGATGATGACATAGCAGATTGTATAGACAAGCACGCTTGCACCTGCGGTGAAGACGAGGAACATCGTGTTTGTCAACTGGAACAATGTGAGCATCTGGCGCACCATCGGAAACGCGAAACAAAGGTGCATGACCGAAAAGACAAGGGGCAGTAAGAAGACCGTGAGCATCTGCGAATTGATACTGTGACGGATGTCCTGCTTGGTCATTCCGACTTTTTGCATGATGCTGAATCGCGCATGGTCCTCAAAGCCCTCGGAGAGTTGCTTGTAGTAGATGATGAGGACTGCGGCGACGATAAAGACAATGCTCAACATGATGCCGAGGAAGAACAGTCCGCCGAAGGTACCGTAGAAATCGGCACGCTCTTCGGCAATACAGCATGAACCGAATGAGAAGGAGCCGAGGTGGATCGACGACGCGGTGTCGTAGAGAGCGTCGCTGAGAGAACGAAAGATCTCGACGAGTTCCTCGTCGCTTTCGGTGTTCGGCGTGATGTCGTAATGCAGGCTTGTTTGTAAAAGATGAGTGTCGTATTCGTCGACCAAAGGAACGATGGGCGCAAGCGTATTTTGCATATCGCTGATTACGAGATAATAGGTTTCATACGGATTTGCGTCATAGTTCGTTGTAATGTCGAAATCATCGATCTTGCCCGTAAGTTCCAGTTCAACGCCCGAAATGGAGAGATGATCGACTGACGAATCATTGCCGGTTTTGTAATAATAAGCCTCGTTATTACCAACTGTAATTGAAGAACCGGTCAGCCTGTTATATTCCTCCACCGGGAGAAAGAAGAAGTTTTTGACATTTTCAAGTTGTAATGCGTCGAGATCGTCAGCGGTAATATCAACGGATCCGTCCTCACTTAACGCGCCAGAAACAACGCCGGAGGTGTAATATAGGGACTCCTTTACCGAAACATTGAAATCCGTAATTATTTTGTTGAAGGCAGATTGGAATGCTTCCGAATGGTCAGCAAAAGCATCGTCCATCAAAAGATCAATGCGTATGCTGATGTCGTAAGGGAAGCGCTCGGCAAGAATTTCTTCTTCGCCGAAGTAAAGGCACGAGGTCGAGGAGATCATGACAAGCACCATCGTCGCAAGAATACAGATCGACGCAAGACCGGCTCCGTTGCGCTTCATACGGAACGCCATCGACGAAACGGAAACGAAATGCCTTTTATTGTAATAGTACTTTTTGTTCTTTTGCAGGATCTTGCAAAGCATGACCGAGCCGGAGATCATGATCAGATAGGTTGCGACGATGACCATGATGACGGCGACGAAGAAAAGCACGAGCGCGGAGATCGGATCGTCGATCGTCACGGCAAGATAATATGCCGCACCGAGGATCAAAATGCCCACAATTCCGAGAAACCAGTTCGCCTTCGGCGGTTTTTCGCCGAAACTTTCGCTTTTGACGAGATCGGCAGGGTTGGAAAAATGGATCTGACGGATGGAGTTCAGCAGAACAAGCGCAAAAATTGCGCCAAACAAAACGACGGTGAGCAATACGGAACTGCCCGAGAAAACGAAAGAATAATTGACCTCCGCCTGCATAATCCGGATCAGCGTAAGTTCGGAAAATTTGGATAATGCTACGCCGATGATCAAGCCGGAAACGAGGGATGCGCCGCTTGTGATGACGGCGTCCCAAAAGAGAATCCGCCCGATATTCCATTTGCCCATACCGAGGATGTTATACAAGCCGAATTCGCGTTTTCTGCGGCGGGTGAGGAAGGAATTGACGTAAAACAGAAAAATAGCGGCGAAAATTGCGATGACGAAACTGCCGAGCATCATGATGACGCGTAGTGTCGAGCCACCGCGCATATAGGAAAGGTCGAGTTTCGAAAGCGACGAAAGGATATAGAATATCGAGATCATCAGCGTACATGAGATGTAGTACGGCAGATATAGGCGACGGTTATTGCGGATGCCGTTCCATGCAAGACGGGGAAAGAAGAGTTTCTTCATGCCTTCTCACCGCCCTGTGCCAACATCGTCAGTGTGTCGGAAATGCGCTGATAAAACTGTTCGTCGGTATCCGTGCCACGGTAGAGTTGATGAAAGATTTCGCCGTCTTTGATGAAAAGAACGCGTCCTGCACGAGAGGCGGCTTTGACGGAGTGCGTAACCATCAGGATGGTCTGACCGGCACGGTTGATTTCGGCAAACAGACGCAAAAGTTCATCGGTGGCGCGGGAGTCGAGCGCACCGGTCGGTTCGTCGGCGAGGACAATATGCGGGGATGTGATGAGTGCGCGTGCAACGGCAACGCGTTGCTTCTGACCGCCGGAGATCTCGTAGGGATATTTTTTCAAAAGATCGCCGATACCGAGTTGCAAGGCGATCGGCAGGAGTTTTTCGCGCATTTCCTTAAAATCCTTTCCGGCGAGAACAAGAGGAAGGAAGATATTGTCTTCGACGGTAAAGGTATCAAGCAGGTTGAATTCCTGAAATACGAAGCCGAGATTGTCACGACGGAATTCGGCGACCTCGGATTCGCGGATGCGGGAAAAATCCCTGCCTTCGAGCAGTACCGTGCCCGCAGTGGGACGATCAAGTGCGGCGAGAATATTCAAAAGCGTCGTTTTTCCGCTTCCCGATTCGCCCATGATGGCGACATATTCGCCTTTTTCCACGCTGAAATTAACATTTTTCAACGCCTCGACGGAGTTTCCGCCGAAACGCGTTCTGTATATTTTTTTGATGCCGTTGACTTCAAGTAAACTCATAATGACCTCCATGATTTTGATGATATGATTTTACACGAAAAAGCCGATCCTTTCCATTGGATCGGCTTACAATCAGGGGCTGATTTCAAACAGTTTTGTCACATCTCATTCAAAATCGATTTTTTCGCGTTTCAGGCAAAGCCGCATTGTCGTCCCGACGCCAACCGTACTTTCAACGGTAAGACTGTGACCGAGTTTGCGGGAAATCCTGCGGCAGAGATACAGTCCGATGCCGCTGGAACGACTGTCGGCATGACCGTTGAATCCGGTGTAGCCGTTTTCGAAAATACGGGGCAGATCCTCGGGTGCGATCCCGATCCCGGTGTCACGGATGCAAAGGTCGTCGCCTTCGACATAAATAAAAACCGCACCCGCAGGCGTGTATTTGAGGGCATTGGAAAGAAGTTGCCCGATGATGAACGATAGCCATTTTTCATCGGAAAGAACGTCGACGTGGATCGGCTCGTAATCCAAACGCAATTTTCGTTGGATAAAATCGCCCGAAAATTTGCGGATCGTGGAACGGATGACGGCATCAAGGTCAAAACGGCGGATCAAAAAGTCATTCGTGTCGGAATCAAGGCGCAAAAACGCCAAAACCATTTCGACATAGCCCTCGATCCTGCCGAGATCGCCGCGGAGCCGCAGTGAAAGCGCGGAATCCTCGTTTTGCAGGTGCAGACGCATGGATGCGATCGGCGTCTTGATTTGATGTGCCCAAACGGTGTAATACGCGACCATATCGGAATACGATGCGTCGGATCTTTCCACAATTCTGCGTTGTTCATCGCAAAGTTTGCGGATCAGTTCGTTGTATTCGGTGCTGATCGAATCCCCTTCGGGGAGGATGCGATCGAGTTCCACGGGCAGATTTTGCAACGCACGCAAAAGATCAATGCGCCGCTTGTATGCAGGAAAACAACAAATAAGGTAGATCGTGACGATAAAAACACTCAACAAAGCGGGGTAGATGACCGCCTTCAACGGAAGATGATACAGGTAAAACGAGACGGAAAACAACGCCACAATAAATGTAAAAACGATAAAAACACGGATTTTATCGCGTAGAAAAGTCAAAAAAAATCTCATAATTCGATAATGTATCCGACGCCGAATTTTGTTGAGATAAAATCCGCAAGACCGGCGGTTTCGAGTTTTTTGCGAAGCCGCCCGACATTGACGGAAAGCGTGTTTTCATCGACAAAACTGTCGGTTTCCCACAATGCTTCCATCATTTTTTCGCGGCTGACGACCTTACCCTTGTTTTGCATCAGCGTCAACAGAATTCGGTATTCGTTTTTGGACAGTTCAATGCGTTCGTCACCGTATACGATGGTGTTGTCGCCCGTGTTCAACATCATCCCGCGGTGTTCGTAGATCGGGGCGGAGTGGCTGAAATCATACGCGCGGCGCAGGACGGCTTGAATTTTCGCCATCAATACGCTTTGGTCAAACGGCTTTGCGATAAAATCGTCCGCACCGAGATTCATTGCCATAATGATGCTCATATTGTCCGCGGCTGAGGAAATAAAAATGACCGGCACGGAACTGACCTTACGGATCTCCTGACACCAGTGAAAGCCACTCATGAACGGCAGTGAGATGTCCATCAGTACGAGGTGGGGCTGAAATTCGGCAAATTCACTCATCACGGAGCGAAAGTCGGTCACGGCATGAGCCTCCAACTGCCATGTGGCGGCGAGACCGATGATCCCGTCGGCAATGCCGCGGTCATCCTCGACGATCATAATTCGGTACATTTCCCCACCTCTTTTTTCGGAATACGGTTATTTTATCAGTTTTTGGTACGGTTGTCCATCGGATTGTGTCGAAAATAAGCGAAACTTAAATTTTAATCCTTGGATTTATAATACAACATACAGTGGCAAAAACCCTCAAATTCGGGATCTTTGATCTGCTCGCGAAACTCTTTGCACATACATCTATATTCTTCCGTGTGTTCGCGGCGGCAGGGGCAGTAGCCGCCCGTGCGTTCAAGCCCCTCTTTGACGACTTTGACGATTTCTTCGTTTGGATTTAATGTGATTTTCATAGGAATTCCTCCTGCCTGAATGGCGAAATGACTTGATATTTGATGAAAAAGAAGATAAAATGAAATGGAAATGAAGGTGAAATAATGGATGAAGCGATCTTAAAATATGCCGATGTGATGAAAAAATGCGCACTGTTTGCCGACCTTGACGGCGAACGATTGATTTCGGCACTGCGCTATTTCAATGCGACGGCGGCGCATTGTGAAAAAGGCGAATTCATCCATCATGCGGGTGAAAAAATGGATCGTTTCGGGTTGGTGTTAAAGGGCGTCGTGCAGGTCTGTACCGACGACTTGAACGGAAACCGAATGATCATGGCAAATGTCACCGCCGGAAATACTTTTGGCGAAGCCCTTTGTTTTTTGCGAATTCCCGCGGCACCCGTGTATATTTACGCCACCGAGCCGGTGGTCTTTTTGTGGTTGTCGACTGATCATGTTTCGCAGATGACGCGGTCCGCCGAGGAGTCGGAATGGAAAAACCGCTTTATCACGATTGTTGCCGAACGAAGCCTGAAAATGAATTCAAGGGTACAGATATTGTCCAAACTTACTTTGCGCGAAAAATTAAACGCTTTTTTCACCGATCGGGCGAGAAAGGCGGGTAGCGACACCTTCATTTTACCGCTTTCACGCGATGATATGGCGGACTATCTCGGCACCAACCGCAGTGCGCTTTCCCGCGAGTTATCAAAAATGAAAAAAGAGGGCATCATAGATTTTTACAAGGGTAGTTTTCGCATCCTTCGCAAGTAATTGCGTTGCATTTGCAACGGAAATATCCAATGCGAGGCGGTATACTACTATTGTAAATCAAAGAAGGAAGGAAATCCATATGAAAAAAATATTTTCTCTTCTGATCGCCCTCGTTCTCGTGGTTTCCGTTGTAGCGGGATGTGCAAGAAACGAGCAAAAGACTGAGATTACGGATCCTGTTGACATGATTAATCCCGATCGAACGGAAGAAAACGATCAATCGGAAGAATATGAACCCGTCGATATTCGACTAGGAGGGCTGAAAGGTCCGACAACGATGGGACTTGTCAAACTTCTTGACGAGTCCGAAAACGGGAATTCCGCCAATCGTTATGAATTCACTCTCGGCGGTTCCGCGGACGAATTGACGCCGAAACTTCTCAAAGGCGAACTTGATATTCTTGCCGCCCCGGCAAACCTCGCATCCATCCTATACAACAATTCGGACGGAGCCGTGGAAGTGATCGGTATCAATGCACTCGGAGTCGTCTATATCGCCGAAAAGGGAGAAACGGTTTCGAGCCTTGCCGATCTTGCGGGCAAGACGATCTATGCCACGGGAAAAGGCTCCACGCCCGAATATGCGTTGGGTTATCTGCTTTCGCAGAACGGAATGGAATTGGGAACCGACGTCACCGTTGAGTGGAAAAGCGAGCCGACCGAGGTCGTTGCATTGATGGCGGAGCAGGAAAACGCGATTGCAATGCTTCCGCAACCCTATGTCACCGTCGCATCGACGCAGATCGATGGACTTCGCATTGCGGTCGATTTGACAAAGGAATGGGAAGACCTCGACAACGGAAGCGACTTTATTACGGCGGCACTCATCGTCAGGCGGGAATTTGCCGAAAATCACCCCGAAGCCGTCGCAAAATTTCTTGAAGAATACGCGGCTTCCGCGGATTTTGTCAATGAAAACCCCTCCGAAGCGGCGCAATTGATTGAAAAGTACGATATTGTCAAGGCGGCGATCGCCGAAAAAGCGATTCCGTATTGCAACATCGTTTGCATTACGGGCGAGGAAATGAAGACTACGCTCAGCGGTTATTTGGAGATCCTTGCCACACAAAATCCGAAAGCAGTGGGAGAAAATCTGCCGGGTGCGGATTTTTATTGGGTGAATGAAAAATAAGACCGTACAAAAGGGAATAGCGGTTCTGTTGGCGCTTGTCGTATGGCAGGTTGCGGCGATGATCGTGGGGATGGAGATGCTTCTCGCATCCCCCCTTCGCGTTGCGGAAAGATTGGCTTCGATATGGCTGGAAAAGGGCTTTTGGTCGACGGTGGCATACAGTGCCGCAAGGATCGTCCTCGGCTTTTTGACCGCATTTGTCCTCGGAATTGCACTTGCGGTCGCCGCCGGACGCTCACATATCGTCGAAACCTTGCTTTGGCCGTACATCATCACCATCAAATCCGTGCCTGTGGCGTCGTTTATCATCATCAGTCTGATTTGGCTGACATCGGGCGAACTTGCGGTGTTCATTTCGTTTTTAATGGTATTTCCGATTATCTATTCGAACACCTTGCAGGGCATCAAAACCACCGATCCGAAACTGATCGAAATGGCGAATTTATACCGCGTTCCGTGGGTGCGGAAATTCAAATATATCTACCTTGCGAATGTGAAGCCCTATCTTGTCAGTGCGTGTAGTATTGCACTCGGAATGTCGTGGAAATCCGGTATTGCCGCCGAGGTCATCGGACTTGTGAACGGCTCTATCGGCGAAAAACTGTATGAGTCGAAGATCTACTTTATGACGGCGGATCTTTTGGCGTGGACGGTCATTATTGTTGCAGTCAGCGTCGCGTTCGAAAAAGGTTTTCTGTATCTGCTGAAAAAGGCGTTCGCCGGATTGGAGAAGCGATGATGGATCTTCTTTTGCACGGTGTTTCAATAAACTTCGGCGATCGAAAAGTGCTTGACGGCTTTGATTTGACGGTGCCTGCGGGCAGTACGCTTTGTATTATGGGACCGTCGGGGTGCGGAAAGACGACGCTTTTGCAGATCATCTCGGGACGATTGAAGCCCGATACGGGAAAAATGTCGGGGATCCCCGAAAAGATTGCCTATGTGTTTCAGGAGGATCGCCTTTGCGAAGATTATTCGGCGGTCGCAAATATCCGGCTCATTCTCGGGAAAAATGCGCCGGAAAATGAAATCCGGGCGAATTTAGAGGAATTGGGGCTTTCGGACAGTGCGGATATGCCCGTGAAAAACCTGAGTGGCGGAATGAAACGCCGTGTGGCGATCGCCCGTGCGATCTGTTATGACGCCGACCTTGTGTTGCTTGACGAGCCGTTCAAGGGTTTGGATGAGAATTTGCGTCGGCTGACGATGGACTATATCAAACGACATACGATATTCAAAACCGTTATATGCGTCACCCATGAGCCTGCCGTGGCGGAGTATATGGGAGGGACGGTTTTGAATATGACGACGAATTATTGAAAAAGGCTGTTCGGTACATTCCGAACAGCCTTTCGCTTATTTGTTGACAAAACGGTTGTGGTCGAGTTTTTCGGGATCGACAGGGCCGATTTCGCCGGCTTTTTCAAGCGACCACTTGGTCATCATCGGGCCGATGAGTTCATAGATAAATACGCCGAACAGCACGATATTGCGGATCATCATACCTTCGTGAGTGCCGAGAGTGGACGCCGTGACGCACATACCGAGTGCCACGCCCGCCTGTGGCAGAAGCGTGATGCCGAGGTGGTTTTGGACATTTCTGGAACAACGCGTCCATTTACTGCTGAAATATGCGCCGAAATATTTGCCGAGCGAACGGAACAAAATGTAAACCAGACCGATGATGATGACGGAAATATCGGAAAACACGCTGAGTTCAAGTTCCGCGCCGCTTAGGACAAAGAACAACGCAAAAAGCGGTGCCGTCCACTTGTCCGCACGGCTCATCAGATCCTCGGAGAAGTGACAGAGATTGCAGAAGATCGTGCCGAGCATCATACAAACGAGAAGCGACGAAAAGCCGATCTTGACTTCGCCGAAGGTGAATGTCAACGAGGACAACGCGATCGTGACAAGCACAAAGGCGATCGTCATCGAAAGTCGGTTGGAGTTGGAGAAGAACAGTTTTTCCATCTTTGTCAGCAACCAGCCCATTACGCTTCCGAGGATCAGAGACGAGATGATTTCGATGATCGGGTTGATGATGACGGTGACGAAACTGATGCTTCCGCCGATGAGAGCCTGTGCAATGCCGAATGAAATGGCAAACAGGACAAGCCCCACAGCGTCGTCAAGTGCGACGATCGGCAAAAGAAGATCGGTCAGCGGTCCTTTTGCTTTGTACTGACGGACGACCATAAGCGTTGCGGCAGGGGCGGTTGCGGCGGCAATGGCGCCGAGGGTGATGGCGATCGGCGGGGTGATGACATCCTTGCCGAAGATGAAGTAAATGCCGAGAAGTACGGCGTCGACAACGAGTGTTGCGGTCACGGCTTGAAAAATACCGATGACAAGCGCCTGACGGCCGGTGTGTTTGAGTTGGCTGAGACGGAATTCATTGCCGATGGCAAATGCGATGAAGCCGAGCGCAGCCTTGGAGATGATCGAAACCGATTCAACACTTGCATACGAATCAAAACCGATCCCGGGGATACCGAGACGACCGATCGCATACGGTCCAATGAGGAGTCCGGCGATCAAAAAAGCCGTAACATCCGGGAAATTGAGTTTGAACAGTTTAAAAATTCTCGTAACCATCAGCCCGGCAAACAATGCGAGAGCCACGGAAAGTAATATGGACATTTTAATTCTTCCTTTTTGTGATCATTTTGGTCAACAAGTTTATATTTTACATTTGAAGTGCATTTTCTTCAATAGCAAATTACGACAATTATTGACGCGAATTTTCAAAAAACTTGGACTAAAACGGAACAAAGCACCGACAAATATCGTTTTGCCGGTGCTTTTGATTGTAATTTTTCGAGGTTTGCCGAAAAGCGCAATTTGAAAATCAGATGACGCTATGTCCTTTCCATTCGCGTTCCGACGGAATACCTAGCAAATTTACGATCGTGGGCGCAATATCGAGCAGAGAAAGGGGGCGATCGTTGATCGGTCCGGGTGTGAAATCCTTTCCGCAGAAGAACAACGGAATGGTCATATCCTCGGGAAGTTCCGTGCCGTGTATGCGGTCGTGACCACCGTGATCGGCCATGAGAATGATACTGTATTCATCACCGAAAATCTCGATTATTCTTTTCACATTGTCGATTGCAATGGAAATGCGGCGAAGATATTCGTCACTCATCCAACCGTTGTCGTGTCCGCCCTTTTCGTCGGTTTCAACCATATATAGAAACGCGAAATCCGGTTTCTGTTCGGTTAGATTTTTGATTGCCGCATCCGTTAAGACGGTGTCACTGCTTTCCGCGCAGTATGCGTTGAAATATGTCGCAAATTGAAGTGTTCCGGGAGAAGCAATGTCACGAAGCGGCTCCCAGCCATAAAACATCGAACTGACGCCGCCCGCGTTTTGAACTTTTTCGAATATTCCCACAACGGGACGGACTTGCGGAATATAAGTGTTCGTTAGAATACCGTGGCGTTCCGGGGTGACGGAATGTGTCATGGAAAAATGACACGGGAATGTGACAGAGGGGTTCATGGAACTTGCGCAATAAGTATAAGCACAACGCTTTTCAAGTTCTTTGACGAAGGCATTGCCGCATTGTTGAAGACCGTCAGGACGCATACCGTCGATTGAAATCAAGAGAACCTTGTTTTTCATAAAATAGTCCTTTCGAATGATCTGTTCGGTATCGATCAGTTTTCAATCTGGGTTTCCACAAGGCTTTTGCCACAGTATTTTTCACGCAGACGCGGCTTTTCGATTTTTCCCGTTGGATTGCGGGGCACTTTGTCGAAAATGATACGACGCGGACGTTTGTAACGCGGAAGCGGCGTGCAGAAGTCAAAAATATCTTCTTCGGTGCAACGGCATCCGGGTTTGAGTTCAATGATCGCAGCGGCAATTTCACCCAAACGGTGATCGGGCAGACCGATGACCGCAACATCCTTGATATTGTCGTTGGAACGAAGGAAGTCCTCAATCTGAACGGGGTAGAGGTTTTCACCGCCGGTGATGATGACGTCCTTTTTGCGGTCGACGAGGTAGATAAATCCGTCCTCATCCTCACGCGCCATGTCGCCAGTGAAAAGCCAACCGTCATGAAGAACGGCGGCGGTGGCGACGGGATCGTTGTAGTAGCAGGTCATGACGCCCGGACCGAAGACCGCAAGTTCGCCGACTTCGCCACGGGGCACGGTTTGACCGCGTTCATCGACGATCTTTGCCTGCCAACCGTAACCCGGCTTGCCGATGGCACCGACCTTGTGTATATTTTCCACACCGAGGTGGACGCAGCCCGGACCGATAGATTCGGACAGACCGTAGTTGGTATCGTACTGATGATGCGGGAAGACCTTCTGCCAGCGGTGGATCAGACTCGGCGGAACGGGTTGTGCACCGATGTGCATCAAACGCCACTGCGAAAGTTCATAATCCGCAAGTTTGATGTCACCGCGGTCAATGGCGTCGAGAATATCCTGCGCCCACGGGACAAGAAGCCATACGATGGTGCAATGTTCCTTGGACACGGTTTCGATGATGAGTTCCGGCTTGATACCTCGAAGCAGGACGGATTTTGCACCGACGAGGAAACTTCCGAACCAGTGCATTTTTGCGCCGGTGTGATAAAGCGGCGGAATGCAGAGGAAGACGTCGTCCTTCGTCTGTCCGTGATGCTTGTTTTCGGTGATACAGGAGGACATCAGGCTGGTGTGATTGTGCAGGATCGCCTTCGGGAATCCCGTCGTGCCGGAAGAAAAATAGATCGCCGCATCGTCGTCGTCGGTGATTTTGACATCCGGTGCATGGGACGAACAGAATTTGGTCAGATTGTCGTAACTCTCGGCGAAACTCGGGCAATCTTCGCCCGCGTACATGCAGAGAAAGCGGCGTTTGAAGCCGTCGGCAATAGACTCGACACGACCGATAAATTCCGGTCCGAAGACAAGTCCGTCACATTCGGCGAGTTTGAGGCAGTATTTGATTTCGTCGGAGGTGTAGCGATAGTTCATCGGGACGACAACTGCGCCGGAACGAAGGATCCCGAAATAGATCGGCAGCCATTCCAGACAGTTCATCAGCAAAACGGCGACTTTTTTACCTTTTCCGATGCCACGCGTCAAAAGAAGGTTGGCAAAACGACTTGCCTTGATGTCAAATTCCTTCCATGTCATTTCACGGCGCCAATGGTCGGAGGGGTTGCCTTCGATGAGTTCAAATTCACGCCATGTGACCTTGCGGTGGTCTTCGCTTTCCGGGTTTATTTCAACAAGACTTACGTCATCGCCGTAAAGTTCGGCGTTTTTCGCAAGAATTTCGGTGATCGGCATGATGGGTTCCTCCCTGATTGAAGTTTTCAAGATATGAAAATGTATATTTAATAATTATACCATTATTTCATAAATAAACAAGCGTTTTTTGCATATTCCACGAAAAACACCATTAGAACTTTGGTGCTTGCCGAAATCCGACGCAAATGATATAATTTGAACACCGCAGAAATTGGAGGCAACCATGACAAAGACAAATGCGATGCGACTGTTGGAAGCCGCGTCGATCGAATTTGAAACAGCCGAATACGAATACGACGAAGCCGATCTTTCTGGCGTTCACGCCGCGAAAGCCCTCGGACTGCCGCCGGAGCAGATATTCAAAACGCTTGTCGCAAGAGGGGATAAAACGGGACTGCTCGTGTTCTGCATCCCCGTGGCAGAGGAACTTGACCTGAAAAAAGCCGCGACCGTTTCGGGCAATAAAAAGGTTGAAATGATCCATGTGAAGGAATTGATCGGTCTGACGGGATATATCCGCGGCGGATGTTCGCCCATCGGGATGAAGAAAAAATACCCGACGTTCATCGACGAAACGGCGATCCTTTTTGAACGGATCGGCGTCAGTGCGGGCGCACGCGGATGTCAGATGTTGCTTGCACCCGATGATTTGATTGATTATGTTTACGCCACGCCGACGGATCTCACGGTCGGCTGAAAAAAGCGGGGTGATCCTGACGGACCCCCCCGCTTTTTGTATCTTATTTTAAAACCCAACATTCCAATTCGCCGGGACCGCGGTTACACCATGCGTAGTACGGAACGGCGGTGAACCCCTCTTTTTTACGTGCGGGACGGTATTCGCGGTAAAGTTCGTCGCCCCATTCGCGTCTGGTTCCGTTGAAGGTGATGACGGTCACGCCGCCGAGGAGATCTTTTTCGTAATGACTGTGGAAATTCGGGTACTGCGCGATACGGATATCGGCGAGATTTTTGCCGTTGTCGACTTCTTCTAAACAATAGACCAACGGGCCGCGCTTGATGGCGACACGACCGCAGTCGTCCGCAACCTGCGGATTGGCCTCAATCATGCGGATGCGCATCGGCAGGTCGATTTCGATCACATCGCCGTTTTCCCATTTACGGTCAAAATAGGCATAGCCCTTTTCGATCCGATCGGGAATAGAGCCCTTGAAGCGGACAGTGGGCGCATCACACCACGCGGGAATGCGGAACGCAAGCGTCGCCTGAACGGGCTCTTTTGCGGAAATGACTACACGGATCTTACCGTTGTCGGGGTAGCGGGTGGACTGTGTCAGCGAAAGTGTTTTGCCGTTCAAATTGAATTTTGCACGGGAAGCACCGTAGAGGTGAACAAAAATGCTACTTTCGTCGGAACTGTAATAGTATCGGCCGATATTTGTGATCGTGCGAAGTATATTCGGAGGACAGCAGGAGCAGCCGAAGAGTTTTATGCGTTCGATCGGACGGGACGATGCGCCGCAGGCATGCATGAATTCGAGGTTTTCGGGCTTCTGCTCCAAGGGATTTTCATAGTAGAATTTTTCGCCGTCAAGGGAAATTCCCGCAAGCGCGCCGTTGAACAGTTGAAGTTCAAGCATATCACCGAAGCGACCGTCCGGGTCGGCATTCAGAATGCGCTGAGCAAGCATCGCCATTGCAATACTGGCGCAGGTTTCGGTATAGGCTTCGAAGTTCGGCAAATGATAGTCGGGGCCGAAGGCCTCGCCGTGCTTCATGTTACCTGTTCCGCCGGTGACGTACATCTTTTTTGTCATAGCGTTGAGCGCCGTGCGTTCGCAGGCGGCGAGCAGTGCGTCGTCATTGTATTCTTTCGCGAGATCCGCGGCGGCGCAGAAAAGATATCCATAGCGGACACAGTGTCCTTCTGCGCTCTGCTGATCGCGTACAGGCGCCTGATCCTGTGCGTAACGCGGGTCGAAGTTGAAAAAGTCGAAATAGGCATCTTCGTGTACGCCACGCTCGTCGATGAAGTGCTTTGAAAGTTCAAGGTAGCGCTTTTCGCCCGTCGCGTGATAGAGTCTGACAAGGGCAAGTTCAATCTCTTCATGACCGGGGGTACGGAATTTTGCCGAAGGATCGGTCACAAAAACGCGTTCGATGAGGTCGGCATAACGGCACATCAGTTTCAAAAAGCGATCCTTTCCCGTTGCCTCATAGTAGGCGACGGCGGCTTCGATCAGGTGTCCCGCACAGTAGAGTTCATGATTTTGGCGAACGGTAAAACGATTGGAAAACTCGACGGTTTGGTAATAAGTGTTGAAATAACCCTCGTCGGTCATTCCGCGTTCGATATTGTCAATGATTGCTTCGATCTTTTGTTCAATATCGGGGTTTTTGCGGTAATAAAACGAATACGCGGCACCCTCGATCCATTTTGCGGTGTCGGAATCAAAGAAAATATGCAGCGGATTCGAATCCCCGGTGCGCCAATGGAGTTCCGTTGCGGTGATCCTGCCGGATTCGGAAAAACGGTCGTAGACGGCGTTAAGGGAGGATTCTGCAACGGTGGCCTGCCATTTTTTCCAAAAACCCCCGGTGATATGGATGTCGGCATTTGAGATGTTTTTGCACTGTTTCATGTAGTTTTCCTCATTTCATAAATAAAATAACCGGTTCCTGCGTCCATGCAGGAGTATCGAGCGTATAGAGGTCTCCTTCGCGGGTGAAGTTTACCGGGATGCGTTTGCCGCCCGGCGTCATTTTTTCGATTGAGGTGAAGTCGAGGTCGCTTTTCAGGGTGATTTTTTCGATCGGATCGAGGCTGATATTGATAAACGAACAGAAAAGCGTCCCGTCGGGGAGATCACCGACGCGCAAATTGACATCGAGATCGTCGGGGTAGTAGACGGGCAGGTCGCTGAACTGTTTCAGCAGACGAATGAATTGCTTTTTTCGCGTTTCGGAAAGGAAGGAAAATTCGAAATACACGAAATCCGTCAAAGGTGTGCCGCAGAAAACGATGCTCGTACCGCCGAGTGAATTTCGATATACCGTACAGGCGGGAAACAACGGGTAACTTTCGACGCCGTCTTTGAGATGATAGTTGAGTGAATCGACGATGACGGTGTCATCCACGGGGACGAGTTCGAAAAGATCTTTTTGGCGTGGAAGATTGATTTCGTCCACTCGCTCGCCCGTGACATTTTCACCCTTCCATGGGCGAACGGTGACGCCCGTGTATGCACCGAGACCGCGTTGATTGATCGCATCGGCGGCTTTTGCGGAAAGAATGACCGTTCCGCGAAGCATTTCGGTCAGTTCTTCGTCGGAAAAATCACCCGGAGTGGGTGCATCAATGAGTGCCGTACCGCCGGATTTTTCGGAAAAGTAGAATGGCAGACCGAAACGGTCGAAAACACAACGGAACCAGCCGTTTTCGGCACTTGCGGGCTCATATGGATCGTCGTAATTGAAGTCGAGCACACTTGGCAACGGCACACGGCACCCACGCCATTTGATCGTGGGAACGAGTTTGGCAAGCGCATTGTAAAATCCGGCGTTTTCGCCGAGTTTTTTGCGGTAGCCTTTTCCGCTGGCTGGCTCGTATGAGGTCAAACGCGTGATCCAATGCTTTGCACCGTCAAGACCTTCGAGGATCGAGGCGGTGAAATGCACATGAAGCGACTGTGCGCTTGTTGAGTATCGGTTTTGAGGGCAGGTGTCGGTTTCGGCGAGATAAACATCCGCCTTGTTTGCGGCGAGATGTGCCTGCACAGCGGCACGGTACATCGAGCGATAGCCGAGTTCACGCGTGGAATTCGGCGTATAGCGACCATTGTTCAGGCGGAGGATCGACGGATTGCCCTTGCCCGCTAAAATTTCGGCAATATCGCCGCAGGTTTCGATCCCGACGATGCAGAAAGCGCCCTGGATTTTGGGATCGACCGAATCAATTCCCTCACGCATGGCGTGCGCACCTTCAAGTAGCGAGTCGTGTTCAACGGCTTCGTAAATTTTCGTCAATTTCTCATTGCGCTTGGAGGCGTGACGGTGCTTGACGATGTCAAAAAGTTCCTCACGGGTGAGATTTTCACCGCTTCGACGGTTAAATTCCGCCATGTGAAGCGGGCAGGCGCAACCGAAATCCCAGTTGGAAAGCATACGGAAATCGTCGTCGACCATAATTACCGATGGATGATGGCTTGCAATCGTGGCAAAGGAGGAACGCAGATATTCCTGCATTTCCTTGTCAAACGGGCAGGCACGGGCAAGACGGGTGCCCGTGCTGAGTCCGATGTAGTGCTGAAAGCCGAAATCCTTGTCAAGCGGATAGCCGTGACCGATGGTACACTGAACGAGGATTCCGCATGGGACGCCCGCAGGTTCGAGAATGGCGCGGTATTTGTCGAAAACGGCACATTCGATGGCGGCTTTGTCAATGGCGGGGATGCCTTCCGGCACGAGGCGGATCATAAACAGCGGGGTGTCGGCAACACCGGAATTGCATTGTTCGATGATGTCGGCGCAGATTTCTTCGATATGATCGCGGTAAAGTGGCATAATGGAATAGAGATACATGGCGTTCCTCCGTTGATGTAATTAAAGTCGAATAATTCCGAGTGCGGTTCCAAGGACTCCGCCCTCGGCGAGGTACTTTGCGGCGTTGCGTTGCAAAGAGGTGTTTTGCGGATAGGGACCGCCCACGGGCACGCCGCGTCCGAAGATCCATCCCATACCGTCCTTGGTGTCGTCATAGACACGAAGGATCTCGAATTCATTTTGGAATTTGAGAATGTTTGAATTTTCGCCCAGTAATTTTTTCAGCGACGGATGCAGTAGCCATGAATGGCAGTAGATCAGTTTGATGTCACGGTCAAAATACTCTTTGAAAAAACCGGGTGCAACGGCGAAGGCTTCACGGACTTCGTCGATGTTCAGATCTTTGCCTTCGGGGATGTGAACGGTGAGCGTATCTGAGCCGTAGGGAACGCCCGGAACTTCAAAATCAAGCGGTAACGGCGCAAATTTCAGCCGTCCGATGCGGAACATCATCGACTTCACATGGTAAAAAAGCCACTCGTGATTGTGAATTCCGAATTGACCGTTAATTTTTCGGCAATTTTTGAATTGCAGGGCGAGGTCGCCGACGGAATCCCAAAAGATCTTTTCTGGAATTCCGCGAACACGAAACGCCTCATGTTGCATCGGGACGAGATTGACCGCAACGAGGTAGTTGATCTCATACTGCGTCAGACCGGTCTTTTTTTCAATTTCGGGCAGAATCAGCCCGTACGCCTTGATGTCGCCCACAAACATCGGAGCGAGCGTTTCATAATACGGCGCAAGTAGTTGATATTTCGCTTTGTCGATCAGTGGAAGCCCGATTTTTGCGCAAACGGAGTCGAATTTCTGTTTTGAAAGCATAAATAACTCCTTTTCTATCGGTGTTTCACAGACGGATCACGCCGCCTGCGGTGCCGATCTTACCGCCGTTTTCGAGGTATTTCGCAGTGTTGCGGCGAAGTGTGGTATCCAACGGATACGGACCTTCGACGGGTGCGGTGCGACCGAAGATCCACGGGATCGCGTGTTCTGCGGTGTTGTTGATCGAGATGATCTCGAACTCCTTTTGGAACTTCACGATGTTGGAGTCGGGACCGAGATTGTCCTGAAGCGAAGGATGAAGAAGCCACGAATGGCAGTGTAGCAATTTGATGTCGCGGTCGAAATACTTTTTGAAGAATTCCGGGGCGGCGGCAATGGACGCACGGACATCCTCGATTTTGAGATCCTTGTCCTGCGGAATATGTATGGCGAGGGAGTCTACGCCCATTTTGTAACCGGGAACCTCAAAATCCAGCGGCATCGGTGCAAATTCAAGGCGATTGATGCGGAAAATATCGCTTTTGAGATGATTATACATCCACCAGTAGTTGTAAATGCCGAATTGTTTGCGTTCGTTGGCGCAGTTGTCGAACCAAATCTTCAACACCGTGAAAGTGTCGTGGAAGATCTTTTCGGGGATTCCGCGCAGGTGATAGGCTTCGTGCGCCATCGGAACGAGATTGATACCGACAAGATAGATGATTTCATACTCGGTCAACCCGGAGTTTTCGGCGATCTCGGGAAGTATTTTTTGAAACGCGTCGATATCGCCCAAATACATTGGGGCGAGCATTTCATAGTAAGGTTCAAGTTTTGTGTATTTCGTTTCGTCGATGGTCGGAATGTCGAATTCGGCGCAGATCGAATCAAATTCGCGTTTTGAAATCATGGTCGTCGATTCCTTTCAAAGAAAATAATAAGATACGGCAATGCCGATGGCGGTACCCACGAACAGCGAAAGAAGATAGGGCATGAATTTCACCGAACGACGGATCCCGCCGTGATGCCTAGCAATCTTCAAAGCCTCCGCTACGATCGTATCACGCGTGACGGAAGGATCACAATCGTCGCGCAGGATAAAGATCGCCTGCTCAAAGATGCTCCCGCGTGGGGGCTTGATCATAAAAACTTTTTTTGCACATTTGTTTTCCATATCCACACCTCACCGATGTGGATAGTTTTCCCGATCGCGGCTGATTATATACCGTCGGGGACGGCACCGCGCATGGAACAGACCAATGCACCGCGTTGGTTGCCTTTTTCGGCGGCACGAACGGCGTCGCGTGTGCGAAGATATTCGTCGATGAACGCCGCACAGAAGGCATCACCCGCACCGATGGTGTCGACCACGGTGACCTTTGCGGTCTGCGCGACAAAGGTCGCCTTTCCGTCGGAAGCGACGGTGCAACCCTTTCCGCCCTCGGTGACGACGACGGCGTCCACGTTAAAATCTTTTTTGACGGCGGCGGAGAATTCCGCGGCATCCATTTCGCGCCCATACAAGCGCGTGGGTATGAGGAGAAGTTCTTCGTCGTTGAACTTGACGATATTTGATGCGGCAAAGGAACGCTCCAACATATCGGCGGGATAAAAGTCACGGCGGATATTGACGTCGTAAACGATCAGTCCGAAGCGACCGAGACAGAGGGCGGCGCCGAGAGCCTTGGATGAAACGGGATTCATTTGCGCAAGGGAACCGAAGCAGAGTGCATCATAGTCCTTCGCGGGATTTTTCGCCGGAATATAGTCATATGCGGCGTTGTCGTCAAAGGCGTAGGTCGCACTGCCCGAAGCATTGAGTGTGCAGACGGCGGTGCCGGTATTGCGTCCCGGAAGGACGGAAACGAGGTCGGTATTCACGCCGAGTTTGACGCAGTATGCGAGTGATTCTCGACCGAGTTCGTCATCGCCGACGGCGGAAATGATATGACTGTCGCAGCCGAGTTTGGCGAGGTGTGCCGCAACATTGAACGGGGCACCGCCAATCTTTTTTTCGTTGCCGATGATATCCCAAAGAAGTTCGCCAAAGCATAGGGTTTTACTCATTTCAGAATCTCCTCGATGTCAATTTCGTTCGGGCGGATCTCAACATCCTTTGCCGCCCAGGAAAAGCCGAGTTCGGCGGGTGTTTTGCCGCAATCGTAGCATTTCATCAATTCGTCGGAGAAACCGTGGATATAGGTGGCGGGTTCATCTTCACAACGATAGACGCCTTCGGTGAGCGTGTTGATCGGGACTTGGGCGAAGACCGCGTTGGTCACGATCTCATAGGGCATAACGGTGGATGCCGTGCAGGGAAGCGGGGCACCCGTCCTGATAGCGTCGATCAAACGGAGAAGTTTCGATCCCGTTCCTTCGGCGGAGTTCGGATCGCCGTACTTCTTCGTCGTTCCGTCAGCAAAGGTCGCCGTAATGCACATTTTGTCGGCGTCGAAGTCGACGATGGCGTTTTCAAATTCATAACGGAACAGCGGATTGATGTTTTTGTCACCCGAATGTGTAGCGACAAAGGTAAATTCTGCACCGTTTTTGAATTTACCCGCGATCACGGAAGAGTCGACGGTTTCGATGTCTTTGGCGCGGTAGGAGGTTGCACGGATAATATCCGGCATGGCGGACTCGTCTTCTTTTTCGCCGAGAACGAAAAAGATATTGTGTAAATAATGCGCCGTTGCGTTGGTGATGACGCTATCCATTAAGAGTTCACCGCGGTTATCGCGCATTTTCCCCTTCCAACCCGAAGCGTAGTAGGCGTCCGTGCGTTGCCATGAAATATAGGTGCGAAGCGAAAGCGGCTTACCGAGCGTGCCGTCAAGAATATCCTTTTTCAGTTTGAGAATAGCGGGTGCCGCCGACCATTGAAATCCGACCGCAAGGCGACGACCGTGCGAGGCGGCGTATTCGCCGAGTGCCTTGGCATCCCTTGCCAGCGGGACAAGTGGTTTTTCACACAAAACATCGCTTCCCGCATCAATGGCGCGAATGACCATTTCACGGTGGAATTGCACCGGCGTGCTAATGATCATAATATCCGCGGTGTCTGCGGCGTAGAATTCGTCCAGCGTCTTGTAGACCGGGGTGCCGTCCACCTGAATTCTCGGCCAGTCGACGGCGCGTTCGACAAAGGGATCGATCACTCCGACAAGTTCGCAATTAACCTTTGTAAGATAGTTGTCGAAAACATTAAAATAGGTCTGACCGTAGCCGCCTGCCCCGGCCAAAGCGATGCGAAGTTTTTTCATACAGCCCCTCCGAAATACAAAGTATGATGTTTGATTAGATTGTACTTCTTTTGAACGGATTGTGCAATCCCTTTGATCATTGTTTTCAAAAAAGAAAATGCCCCGTGGTAAAACATGGGGCAAAAGTTATTTTTCGATGACCGCCCAGGTAAAGTCCGGCGTGCCGAGGGACGCAATTCGCACGCCCGTCAGTTTTTTGGTGTAGATCCAAAGTTCGTTGGTAAAGCAGATCGGGGCAATGGCGGCGTCGGTTTTACAGAGCAGTTCCTCCGCCTTGTGCAGTGAGTCAAGGCATTCGCTGTCATCCGGGTTTTCCAATGCGTAGGCGACGTAGGAATCGTAATTTTGGTTGGAATAGTGTCCGTAGTTGGACGGGTGATCGGTCGTATATCGGATGAAGAACGACGCAAGGCTGGAATAGGTGCTTCCGCCGGAGGTCAGCGCACAGTCGAATTCACCTGCGGTGACACGAAGAAGGAAATCATCATAGGGCAGAGCCTCGACTTTTGCGTTTGTGCCGAGGGTTTCGTTCCACACGCCCGCGATTGTTTCGGCAATGGAAACGCTCACCTCATCATCGGGACAGAGCAGAGTGAAACCCAAAAGACCGCGTCCGTTTGCATATCCCGCACGCGCAAAAGAGTCCACCGCGAGTTGTTGGTTGGTTGTGTAGGAGAGCAGATCGGACGGGATAATGTCACCTGCGGTCGTGCGGAAGTCGGCGGCGCCCGAACTCGTCCAGTTGCCGGACGGAACGAGGGCACCCGCCGATGTATCAAAGCCCGAAAGCAGGGTGTCGACAATGTAGGTGCGGTCGATGCAGTAGGAAAGCCCCAGACGCACATCGGGATGATTCAACGCAAGGCAATTGACGTTGAAGGTGATTTTCAGGCAACTTCCGTCGTAGGCATGGTTTTCGGATGAACCACTGCGGATCTTTTCGGCGGTGGAACGATCCAACGACATCGCAAAGTCGACGACATCGTTTTTGTAATCGGAGATGAGGACTTCCGCATCATCGTAAAAGCGGAAGACCAGTTTTTTCGTGGTGATCGCAGAGGCGTTGTAGTAGTCTTCGCGTTTGTGAACAACGACGCGTTCCGCGGTCAGCGTGGAAATGACGAACGGACCGTTGGAGATCACCGAGCCGTCTTCCGTGCCGAGACCGCTTTCCACATTGTCCTGACGGACGGGAAGGAAGACGCTTTCGCTCAACAGTTCGGGCAGAAGTTTCACGGAACGGGAAAGGTGAACTTCCAGCGTCTTTTCGTCGACGGCTTCAACACCGAGCGTTGAAGGATCGGCGTTGTCAAGGACGATGTCGGTGGCATTTTCCAAACACATCATCGCCGAAAGCGTGGTGTAGTCGGCGGTGGCAATGGTACGCTTCCACGAGTACTCGAAATCTTCCGCGGTGACGGGATGACCGTCCGACCATGTCGCATCGCGCAATGTAAAGGTGTATTCGGTGTAGTCTTCGTTGGCAACCCATTTTTCAGCCATTCCGGCGACGATGTTGCCGTTCACATCCTCGCGCGTCAATCCCTCTAACAGATGGCAGGAGATCAGTGACTCGTCATATGCGGGATCAATGACGGTGAAGGGCCTTCCGATACCGATGTCGATCGTGTCATCATTTTTGGCGGCACAGGAACTCAACGGCAGAACGGTGACGAATACCGCAAGCAGGAGTGCAAGGATTTTTTTATTCATAAAACCTCCAATGGGGATGGGAAAATCGTTTGTTTCGTTGGCTTTTCGCCAAAAGTCTTTCACATTATAACACACCCCGATAGAAAAAAACAAAACATTTTATGAATTTTCTTCTTTTTTTGTATAAATGACGAATTTATTGATTCATTTTTATATGATAAAATAAAGAATATTTCGGAGTGGAAAAGGAGGAAACGGCGTGAAAAACAGAAAGATCGTCTACTGCGGATTGGTTGCGGCGGTGTATGCGACACTGACCGTTGCGCTTGCGCCGATTTCTTTCGGTGCCGTTCAGGTGCGCGTTGCGGAAGCACTGTGTCTACTGCCGTTTTGGTGGCCGGAAACCGTATGGGGCTTGCTTGTCGGGTGCCTGATCTCGAATGCGGTGGGAATGTCGCTGGGTGTTTCGACGGTACTGGATCTCATTGTCGGGCCGATTATGACGCTTGCCGCCGGATGGCTCACATCGAAATGCCACAATAAATTTCTCGCACCCATTCCCCCGATCATTTTGAATGCCGTTGGGATCGGTGCGGTGATTGCGTGGACGGGCGTACCGAGCGAGATGTTTTGGTGGATGCTCGCCTGGACAGCGTCGACCGTCGGACTCGGCGAATTGATTGCTTGCGGGGGTGTGGGACTTGCACTGCTCGCCGTTCTCAAAAAGGCAGAAAAGTATTTCCCGCAGACGAAAAGAAAATAAAGCGCACTCTTTCCTATAAAAATCTTTTGAATTATATAAAAATCTTTTTGAAAAAAGCAGAAGTTATTGACTTCTGCTTTTTTACTGTATATACTACGCTCGTAATAAAGTATTTTTAGGAGGGAAAATATGCATCAGTATCCTGAAACCAACGGCGGTTGGAAAAAATACGAAAATAACCCGGTACTTGGCGGCCCGGTCATGGGCACCTGCTTTGATGTCTATACATGGCTTGATAACGGAGAATACCGCATGGATTTCTCATGGCGTCCGAAAAAATCTCTTGCGGTCGTCACAAGCAGGGATGGTGTCCAGTGGAGCGAGCCGATCATCACGCTTGAACCGAATATGGATTCCGGATGGGAAGAAAATCTGAATCGTCACTGTGTTGTCAAAAAAGACGGCACCTATCATATGTGGTATACAGGTCAGGCACGCGGATATAGTTGGATCGGTTATGCAACGAGCAAGGACGGACTGCACTTTGAACGTTATCAGCAACAACCCGTCATGTTCAGCGATCGCCCGTATGAGGGACAGAGCGTCATGTGTCCTTTCGTCATGTGGGACGAGGAACTTCAACTCTTCCGCATGTGGTATGCCGCAGGCGAGACCTATGAGCCGAATGTTCTCGCATATGCAACAAGTTCGGACGGTGTCCATTGGGATAAACTGCCCGCCAATCCGATTATCGGACCGATGGAGGAACACCCCTATGAAATGGAACGCGTCGGCCCTTGCCATGTCGTAAAGGCTGACGGCTGGCACTACATTTTCTACATCGGATACGAGGATATTCACACCGCCCGCGTCTGTGTCGCCCGTTCGAAAAACGGTATCACAAACTGGACACGCCTGAAAGCCAATCCGATCGTTTCGCCGACCATCGGCGGCTGGGACGAGAGTGCGTGCTATAAGCCGAGCGTTGTCCGTGATGAAAAGAACAACCGTTGGCTCCTTTGGTACAATGGCCGTAACGGCGAGCCGGAATATATCGGACTTGTAATCCACGAAGGACTTGACCTTGGTTTTGATGAGAAATGAGGATTTCAACAATGAAAGATACGAAAAAACTGCTTTCGACCTATGTGCGGAGTTTCAATGCAACCGATGACGAATGTGTCATTCAGGCCGTTTCCAATGACGAAGCGGAAGAATGGCTGATGGCGCGTGCACCCCGTATTGCCGTGCCGGATGCGGAAATCGAAAAGACCTATTACTTCCGCTGGTGGACCTATCGAAAGCACGTCAAAAAGACGCCCGAAGGATATGTCATGACGGAATTCCATCCCGATGTCGCATGGGCGGGAAAGTATAACACCATTCCGTGCGCCTGCACCTTCCATATGCGTGAGGGACGCTGGCTCCGTGAAAACGGTTTTCTTGACGACTATATGAAATTCTGGTATCGTGACGGTGCCAAGCAACTCCATGTTTACAGCAATGCATTCGAGGCGGCGATCGGTTGGCTCGGTGAAATGCGTGGCGACGACACGGGACTTGACCTGCTCGACGCGATGGAAAACAGTTACGAACTTTGGAAGACCGAACATATGACAAAGAACGGCCTTTACTGGTCGCATGACGGCTATGACGGCTCCGAATATTCTATCAGCGGTCACGGTCTGCGCGCCACACTGAACAGTTATCAGTACGTCAACGCTCTCGCAATTGCCCGCCTTCTCCGCAAAAAGGGCGAGATCGCCAAGGCGGAAAAATACGAAAAAGAAGCCGCGGAATTGAAAAAACGCTTCAACGAACTTCTTTGGGACGAAAAACTCGGCTTCTATCGGACGATCCCGCAAAAGTCCGTCGATTCCGAGCCGTACTTCAATGAACTGCATTATGTGCGCGAACTTTGGGACTATATCCCGTGGCTTTACGGCACCGCGACCGAAGGAAAGGCGGATGCGTTCCGTCAACTTCTCGATGAACGCGGATTTTTTGGAAAATGCGGTCTGACCACCGCCGAACGCCGCCACCCCTGTTACGGCATTTTCTACACCGGTGAAGAATTCTTCAACTGGTTGAAAATGCGTGGTGAGGAACCGTTCGATTGGGATGAAACCGAAGGACATGAATGTCTGTGGCATGGTCCGAGTTGGCCGTTTGCGACTTGTACGACGCTCGGCGCCGTGGCAAATCTTCTCGTCAGCGGCGAAAAGCAGGATGCTATCACGAAGGACGACTATCTTATGCTTCTGCACCAATATGCGGCGGCACATAAGAGAACGCGTGAAGACGGCGTAGTCATCCCGTGGATCGACGAAGATATGAACCCGGATAACGGCGACTGGATCTCCCGCACCCGTCTTTCGAACTGGCACGGCGAACGCTTCCCGAAGGACAAGGGAGGCTATGAACGCGGCAAGGATTATAACCACTCCACCTTCTGCGATCTTGTTCTCGAAGGTTTGTTTGGCGTTCGCCCGGATGCCGACGGCATCCGTTTTGCCCCGTTGTTCCCGGCAGAATGGGAGTATGCGCAGGTCGATGATCTTCTCATACACGGACACAATATCGGTGTCAATTACGAAAAGGGCAAGGGCTACTGCGTCTATCAAGATGGTGAAAAAGTTTTTGAAAACGCAACTCCGACGGAATTCTATTTGAAGTAAAATTTGCCCCGATGGATTGGCGGTTTGTCGATTGATCGGGGCTTTTTATGAATTTTTACATCAAAAACAGAGAAAAAACCTTGACAAACCGCGGAAATCCGCTATAATTAGATGTTGAACTCTGCCAAAAGGCAGACAAACCTTGTCTCTCTCACGGGAGACCATAAGTCCAAAAGGAGGTGCCGAAAATGGCCAAGATCACATCCAAGTACGAGACGATATTCATTGTCGACCTCGACCTCGGCGAGGAGGGCATTGCAAACATGGTTGCAAAGTTCCGCACTCTGATCGAGGAAAATGCCACTCTTGAAAAAGTTGATGAGTGGGGCAAGAGAAGATATGCTTATCCGATCAACGATCAGACGGAAGGTTACTATGTTCTTGTGAACTTTGAGTCCAAGCCCGATTTCCCGGCTGAACTCGACCGTATCTACAAGATCACGGAAGGAATCGTCCGTTCCATCATCGTCTGCAAGGACGAAAAGTAAGGTGATATCATGCTGAATAAAGTCATCTTAATGGGTCGCCTTACCCGCGATCCGGAACTTCGCCACACGTCTTCGAATATCCCCGTTGCGTCTTTGACGCTCGCGGTTGACCGTTCCTTCGGACGCGGCGAACAAAAGGAAACCGACTTTATCGACGTCGTTTGCTGGAGACAGCAGGCGGATTTTGTTGCAAAATGGTTCACCAAAGGTCAGCTTGTAGCTGTGTCCGGTCGTCTTCAGGTTAGAAACTGGGAAGATAAGGACGGCAATAAGCGACGTGCCTATGAGGTCGTCGCGGACGAGGTTCACTTTGCTGAATCCCGCAAAAGCACCGGCGGTTATGACCGTCAGGACAGTTACGGCAATCAAGACACTCCCGCCTACGCCTCCGCCGCACCGCGTGCCAATGCCGCACCGTTGCCGGAGACGCCGTCGGATTTCTCGGAGCTGCTTGGCAGCGACGACGACCTGCCGTTCTGATACGGCTAAATTTTGAAAGGAGATCATATCATCATGGATAGAAATAAAAATCCGCGCAAGAGAAAGAAAGTTTGTGCTTTCTGCGCTGACCGTGCCAACGTGATTGATTATAAGGATGCCGCAAAGCTTCGCCGCTTTGTTTCCGAGCGTGGCAAAATCCTGCCCCGCAGAATGACCGGCACCTGCGCTGAACATCAGCGTACTCTTACCGTCGCGATCAAGCGTGCTCGCCACATCGCGATTCTTCCGTACGTTGCCGACTAAGTTTCTCAAAGGCGTTGGGTTGTCCCAACGCCTTTCTTTTATACTTATTTAATTACGAGAGGGTGCTTTATCGTGCAAAAGACAGCGGTTGTTACCGGCGGAAGCCGCAATATCGGTCAAGGCATTGCAATCGTGCTCGCCGAGCATGGTTATGATGTGGCGATTACCTATCGATCCCACCCAGAAGGGGCGGAGGAAACGAAACAATCCATTGAAAAACTTGGCAGAAAATGCTTTGTCTATCAGGCAAGTCTGGATCAGTCCGATGTTCCCGCAAAAGTGATGGCGCAGGCGCATCGGGATCTCGGTCATATCGACGTTTGCGTCTGCAATGCGGGCAAGGATCGTCGCCATAGCGTGCTGACCGTGACTGCCGAACAGATCGACGAACTTTTCCAAAGCAATTTCCGCGCTTATTCCCTTTGTGCGGGTGCGGCGGCACGCCATATGATTCGTGACGGAATTAAGGGAAGCATCATCTTTATCACATCCACCCGTGCGGAACGCGCATATCCGTCGGATTTTGTTTACGGCGGATTGAAGGCGGGCATCAAACGCGCCTGCGAATCCATCGCACTCGATCTGTCACAGTACGGCATTCGTGTCAATTGCGTTGCTCCGGGTGGAACGCTCGAGCCGAAACTCGATAAAGGTGGCTTCGGAAGCGGCGTTTTCGCCAAAGAGGTCATTCCGCTTGGACGAATCGGTATTCCGCGTGACGATGCGGAAGTTGTCGCATTTCTCGCGTCCGACAAAGCGTCCTACATCACCGGTACTACGGTTCGTTGCGACGGTGGACTCATTCTCTCCGGTATGCCCGAAGACAATACTTCGGTTAAATGGGTGGATAAGGATTGGCAGGAAAAAATTCGTGCCGAGGTTATGCAAAGAGAAGACTGAAATGTTTCAAAACCTCACCGATCACGGTGAGGTTTTTTGCATGAATATACGATCACGAAAAAATTTTTTCAAAAAGACTGTTTTTTGGTGAAATTTTCATTGACAGAACATCAAAATGATGATAAACTAATTTACGAAAAAGGACATCTTTAACTTGGTACTGAGAGACCGACAAGGCGTCTGCAATGAAAAAAAGGCGGAATTCCGCCTGCGTTGCCTTGTCTTATTATGGACAGGGTTCTTTTTTTTGCCTGATTTTCGTCAATAACGGGGAAACCCGTTTGAGGAAGTGTCAAAAATATAAAAAAGGAGTAAGAAAATGAATCTGACTTACGGAATCAAAGACAGACCCAAATTCGGACAAGTAATTCTCTTCGCACTGCAACAACTTCTCGCCATCATGGCCGCTACCATCGCGGTACCTTCCATCATCGGTAATGGCATGGGACAGACCGCAGCCCTCTTCGGTGCAGGCGTCGGTACACTTGTGTACCTGCTATTCACCAAGTTCCGCAGCCCGGTTTTCCTCGGATCTTCCTTCGCCTTTATCGGATCCATGTTCACCGCTTTCGCCGGTGCAGCATCCATGGAAGCCGGATACCTCGGTCTTATTCTCGGCGCTCTGTTTGCCGGACTTGTTTATGTTGTGATCTCGATTGTCGTTAAGTGCGTTGGCGTTCAGTGGATCAACAAACTTATGCCGGCCGTCGTCATCGGACCGACCGTTGCGATCATCGGTCTTTCCCTTGCCGGTAACGCCGTCGGAGACCTCGGAACTGCTCCCGCAGGTGGCTCCGTTTATGTCGCACTGATCTGTGGTCTTGTCACCCTCTTTGTCACGATGATCTGCTCCATCTTCGGCAAAAAAATGGTCAAGATGATTCCGTTCATCATTGGCATCCTCGCCGGTTATGCCGTCGCTGCGATCTTCACCGTCATTGGTGAGAAGACTGGCAACGCTTCGCTCCTTGTTATCAACTTCAAACTCTTTGAAAATATCACATGGATCCCTGACTTCACCTTCCTTACTGCCTATAAGGGCTTGGATCAGTTGACTGGCTCCTACATCGCCACTGTTGCGGTCGCGTATATTCCGGTTGCTTTCGTTGTCTTTGCCGAACACATCGCCGACCACAAGAACCTCAGTTCCATTGTCGGCGTCGATCTGCTTGAAAATCCGGGCCTTCATCGCACCCTCCTCGGTGACGGTGTCGGCTCCTTCGCCGGTGCGATCTTCGGCGGTTGCCCGAACACCACCTACGGTGAATCCGTCGGTTGTGTTGCGATCTCCGGCAACGCTTCCATCGTGACCATTCTTGCCACTGCGATCCTTGCGATCGCCGTCTCCTTCGTCGGGCCGTTCGCTACCTTCCTCGCCACCATCCCGAACTGTGTCATGGGCGGCGTCTGCATCGCACTGTACGGCTTCATCGCGGTCTCCGGTTTGAAGATGATCCAGCAGGTTGATCTCAACGACAATCACAATCTGTTCGTCGTTTCCGTCATCCTCATCAGCGGCATCGGAGGTCTCTCTGTCAGTTTCGGTTCTGTCACCCTGACCAGTGTCGCCTGCGCACTTATCCTCGGTATTCTTACCAACACCATGCTCAAGAAAAAAGACGACAAGTAAGTTTTAATTATAACAAAACACCCATCGTACCATTGGTACGGTGGGTGTTTTTGGTTTCGGGACTTTTTATTTGTCTTCGGTTTCCTTTTCACAGAAATTGAGTCTCATACAGGCGACACAATGGTCGGTATCTTCCACATGGTGGCGGATACATTCGGCACAGTTGCCGTTAAATTTGCACGCCTTGTTTTCGCAGGGGCAGCCGCCCTTGATTTTGCAGGTAGTTTCCATTATGATCTCCTATTCAATCGGGTCGATTTTATCGACGAAGTAGTATTTGTTCTTGCGCATCATGTCCTCGCCGCGCTTCCAAACGGCACGGGAGTCAATCAGCCAACATTCGGCGTCGAGTACATAGCCGTGCGTGTATTCACTCGGATCGAGCAGATCCATAATGCGATGATAACATTGGGCATAGCCGAAATGATTGAAGCCGTGCCGCTTGGTTGTGACCTTCGTTTCCGTGCCGTCCTCTAAGATAACGGTGTATTCCACAGATTTGAAGAACAGAAACTCCGGCATGATCAGTTCCTCGACTCCGTGCATCGTCGTGCAGGAGTGAACTCCGCAACCGAGCATCAAAAGTTTTCCGCCACGGTCACGGAGGATCGAGAACGGAGAATTCGGGCCGACCGGTGTGTCGTCGAGAATGTGTTTTGATACGATTTCTTCGGCGTCTTTGCCCCAAACGCCGACGGAGTGCGTCGGACTGCCAGAACGATAAACACCGGGCATCTTGCGGAAGGTTTCCGGCAAAATGCCGATACAAGCGGGTGTATTTTTGATATCATAGATCGGGTGCTCGGCGGTGACATGGGCATAACTGAGCGTCGGGAGCATCAAAGTGCCGTCGCACACTGCGGCTTCTAGGACTTCAAGTGCGCCCGTCGGACCGCCCTCGATCCCTCCGAGAGACTTAAACGACGAGTGCATCAGTAATGAATCGGTGGATTTGACACCGAGCGCACGAAGATCATTAAGCATTTTCTGCTGACGAGTTTCCATGAAATCACCTCATTTATTATTTTTCAAGCAGAGATTTTGCGTATTTGTCGATTTCGGCAAGCCTTTCCGGGATGGAAATGCCCTGCGGGCAACGCTTGACGCAGGCGTTGCAGTGAATGCAGTTGTCGGCGCGCTTTTCAGCCGGAAGTGACGCGTTGTAGGCGATGTTAAAAGCAAAATCGTTGCCGGAGATTTTGTATCCGTTATATGCGGCAAAGATCGTGAAAATCGAAATGCCCTTCGGGCAGTCGATGCAGTAACGGCAACCGGTGCAAGGAATCGCGCCGGAGGCACGGAATACGCCGAGAGCATCGTTCAAAGCGGCGATCTCTTTTTCACTAAGCGGTTTGAAATTGTTCATTGTGGCAAGGTTGTCGTCGACCTGCGATTCTTCGGTCATGCCGGAAAGGACGGTCAGAACATTCGGCTGGGACGCGGCAAAACGGATCGCCCAGGATGCGACACTCTGATCCGGCTCGACGGATTTCAAAATACTGCTTGCCTTGTCGTTGAGTTTGGCGAGCATTCCGCCACGGACGGGCTCCATAACGACAACGGGGATGCCGTGAGAGGTCAGGATATCGTACTGCCCCTTCGCGTCCTGAACTTCCCAGTCGTAATAGTTCAACTGAATTTGCGCAAAATCCCATTCATGTGCGTCGACGATCTTTCTGAGAGCCGCGGGCGAATCGTGGAAGGAGAAGCCGAGATTGCGGATCTTACCCTCTTTTTTGTAGTTCAACAGTTTTTCGTAGACACCGAGTTTTTCGCAGAAATCGAAGCGTTCGCCGCTGAGACTGTGCATCAGGTAGAAGTCGAAATAATCGACGCCGCAGAGTTCAAGTTGTTTTTCGAAGATTTCTTCGACGTCGCTTGATTTGGTCAGTGCAAAGGTCGGCAGTTTTGTGGCAAGATAAAAACTGTCACGTGGGTATTTTTTTAATGCCTTACCGACAAAGGCCTGCGACATTCCGCCGTGATACGGATGTGCGGTGTCAAAATAGTTGACGCCCGCCTTATATGCCTTGTCCACGAGGGCTTCGGCTTTTTCGTAATCAATGTTTTTCGGATCGTCGTCAACGGTTGGCAGACGCATTAAACCGAAGCCGAGCAGAGATACCATTTTTCCGGTGTGTTTGTATTCGCGTTTTTCCATAATTCTTCCTCCTAAAAAGCGGTGACAAGTGCTTACAAGTAAATTATAGCAGATTTTTATACGGACACAAGAAAAAATTTGTAAAACTTGTGGAAGTTTTTTACGGAAGGTGGTATGATTAAGTTAAGGTCAAAAAGGAGGAAGAAAATATGTTTGTTCCCGAAAGAGTTAAACTGGCGAAGGTCGAAAACATCGGCGGCGTGCCGTCCCTTACCGTTGACGGCAAACCCATTGGCGCGATGACATTTCAGTGGGCACTCGGCGATCAGAGTGCCGAACAACTGAAAAGTCTCGGGAAAGCCGGAATTGAACTGTACTTCCTGCGCATTTCCATCAGCGATCCCGAAAAATTGGATGAATTTAAGCAGAGTTTGCATGAACACGTCAGGGTTTTGAAAGAAAATGTTCCGAATGCCAAAGCGATTATTTGGCTGACGGTTATGCCGTATGACGGATTTCAGGATAAATTCCCGGACGATGTCGTCGTATTCAATGACGGCAAAACGGGCGGTTGGCTGAGCCATGACTTCATGCGTCTGCCGAATAACGACACGCCACGTTTCTCTCACGCTTCGGAAGCGTGGAAGCACGAAGTGGCGGGAATGTTCCGCGAGGTCGTCAGGGAAGTCAACAA
Source organism: Clostridiales bacterium UBA1758 (assembly GCA_002315595.1). GTDB lineage: Bacteria > Bacillota > Clostridia > Oscillospirales > UBA1758 > UBA1758. Next base: position 52,398 of record DCHG01000067.1, read on the forward strand.
TACCGACCTTGCCGATACCATCATCGGCTACTTCCTATTCTCACTCTGCTATGAGTGGAGTTGGTTCTGGGATTACGATGTCGACAACCGTTGCCAGGAATACTCCAAAGCAATGGAGTATGCGTTCAGAAATTATCTCATTGAAAAATATCATGGCAGCCTGAAAGCACTTCGTGCGGCGTGGAAGGATCCGAATGTCACCTTCGGCACTGCGCAATTGCCGAGTTTTGAACAAAAACGCACCCCGACCTACGGTCGATTTTGGGATCCCGACAAGAGCGCGCAACTCATTGACTACGCCGAGATTCACGCCGAAACCGTCACCGAGAAACTCGAATATTTCTCGAAGATTCTCAAGGAAGAAAGCGGATTTAAGGCAGTTGTCGGGTCGTTCTGGGGCTATTTGATGAATCAGGATCACCTCTGGGGCGGCCAGGCACGCTTTAAGCGCATGATGGATTGCCCGTACCTCGATTTCTGGTCTGCACCGTACACCTATGAAAACAAGACAAACGGCGATTTTGCGTCGATGCGTTACCTCATCAAGTCCCTGCAAAAGCACAATAAACTCTATTTTGCCGAAGCCGACACCTTCATTCACGACTCGGCAGAAGGCTCACATAAACATCACGGGTGCCCGATGTCGACGTATTATGAGTCCGGTGAACTCCTCAAACGCGACTATGTCTATCCGCTTTGCGAAGGTACGCAGGCATGGTGGATCGACTGGTCAAGCGGGGCTAGCCAATATGATGAGCGTCAGTATCTGCCGCTTATGCGTAGAATGCAGGAAATCAGCCGTGATGCGTTCAAGATGCCGCGTGGTGGTGTTTCCGACATTGCGGGCATCGTCGATCAGGAGTCATTGATCACCTATGTGCCGAAAGTCAACGCCAAAAACCCCGCCAATGTCGTCATCACCGATATTGCCCATACGCCGGAGGAAGCCGAACGCAAGTTCCCGGCAGGTTTGACATTTAACGCGATCGACCGTTTCCGTGTACATGAACTGCCGCGAATCGGTGCACCGGTGGATTTCTACGAAACCGACGATGTTCTCGACGGTCAGGGCAGAAAACACAAGATGTATATCTTTATGAACAACTATGTCGTCGACACGGAAGAAAGAGAACGCATAGAAAAATACCTCAAACGCGACGGAAATGTCCTTGTGTTCATGTACGGTGCGGGATTGCTTCAACCGAATGCGGAGGTCACCGCGGGTGCCGAAAACGTGACCGAACTGACCGGCATCCATATGAAGGTCGAAATGATTGAACAGCGTGCGAGAATGAAGACCGTTTCGGGTGCGTCCGCGATTCTTCCGGGATTGAAAGACGGCGAGGAAATCGGTGATTTCGAACGTATGGTCGACTGCGGATTTGATTTCAAGGCAAATTCCGAGGTTCCGTTCAAGCCTGCCCCAAACCGTATTGATCCCGTCATCTATGCCGACGATCGGGACGCAAAGACTTTGGCGGAGTATGTCGAAGGCGGAAAGCCCGCCTTTGTTATGAAGGAATTTGACAACTGGACGAGTATTTATGTCGGATCTCCGGCGGTGCAGGCGTATGTCCTCCGTGCCATTGCCAAAAAGGCGGGCGCGCACCTCTATGTCGACGACGAGGATATTATCGTCTATGCGAATGAAAGTTTTGTCGGCTTGCACACCGCGACCGCGGGAAAGAGGACGATCCGTTTGCCCGAAAAGGCGAATGTGTGCGAAGCCTTCGACAAGCGCGAGATCGGAAGGAATATCGACAACTTTGTTGAACAGATTCCTGCGGGAACGACCAGATTGTACTGTCTGCGTCCCGAATTACTTGACTGATTGGAGAAAAACACTTGAAAAGTGAAAAAAAAACACTCCGAGTGATTAAAAAATATGCGCTGTATTTGCGCAGACAGGTGAAAATCAAGGGAAATAAAGGAGAGTAGGAAACAAGATGCCCGGATTTCTTTTCTTTATCTTCCAACCGCTTTTGTCCAATGCGAAGGTAATGTTGCAGGGTGGACTTGTGCGAAAGCACAACAAAACGCTCGCCGATACGGTGCTGATCAATGCGTGGATATTTGCCGCGGTAACACTTATTATGGGGGCGCTGTTTTTCCGACAGTTGCCCCCGATCGGACTGGTGTTGCTCGCCATACTCGGCGGGGCACTTGCATCGGGTTTTCAGATCTGTTACAGTTCCGCATTCCGTTCGGGACCGATCTCAATCACCTGCGTGATCGTGTCATTTGCAGTTGTGTTCCCGGTGTTGGGCGGATTGCTGATCTACGATGAAAAACTTTCCACACTTCGGATCGCTGCCCTTGTTCTGACGGCGATCACGTTTTTGCTCATCCCGGAACGAACGGGCGGAAAGGTCAATCGTCGTTGGTTGATTTTTTCGCTTTCGGCAATGGTTTGCTCCGGTACCAGTAATTTTTTGCAATTGATTGTATCACGCACGGCGGGCTTTGCGGATTATTCCAATGAATTCATCGTCCTTTGCTTCGCCGTTGCATCGGCGCTCTGTTTTTTGATCGGCACGCCGTGGCAAAAGCGTGATGGCGGTATTTTCCACCCGACGAAAAAGGTGCTTTTGACCGTTCTCGGGATCGGATTGGCGTTGGGACTTTACAATATTCTCACGCCGATGGCACTCAAAAGCGGAATTGATGCGTCGAAGTATTTTCCGTTGATGAATGTAATCATTATGATCGTGGTGCTGATTTCGGACTTCATCTTCTATCGCCATATTCCAAAGGGAAGACAGTGGATCGGCATTGTGACCGCGATCATCGGATCGGTGCTGATCAATTTATAAAGTGTAATTTCAGAAAGGAATGTATATATGTTTGACATTTCCATCGGAACGCTGATTCCGGCATTGAGTGCGAAGGCACTGATCCCACAACTGAACCAAAAGGGGTTTGAATCGTACGAACTGAACATCGACGAAATCGACCCGCGCACTTTCGATTTTGACGCGTTTGCGGACGAAATTTTACCGCTTCTTGACGGCAGAACGGTTTCGGCTTGCGGTTTTTATCGAAATCCGATCAAAAATCGGGACGAAAAAGAAATGCTCATTGCGCTGATCCGAAATTTGAGCAAATTGAATTGTAATGTGATCGGTGCATTTGCGGGTGGCTTGCCCGACAAATCGATCCCCGAAACGATTTCCGCATATGCGGAAACATGGAAGGAGATCGGTGATGTCGCGGGTGAGTGCGGCGTCAAGATCGGCTTTGAGGGTTGCGGGAACGGATGGAACGGCGGAAGCCACAACATCGCGTACTGCTCGGATGCGTGGGATCTGATGTTTGACGCACTCGATCACCCGGCACTCGGATTGGAATGGGAGCCGTGTCACGCGCTTGAAATTCTTGCCGATCCGATCGCCCAACTTCGTCAATACGCCAGCCGTGTCGTACATATCCACGGCAAGGACGGCACGGTCGCATGGGACGTCATTTCCCGCTATGGCGTCAATGCCGGCAGGCAATATATGTGGAATCGTACGCCGGGATTCGGTGACACGAACTGGGCAGATATTTTTACGATCCTGTTGCAGACGGGCTTTGTAGGGGCTTGCGATATTGAGGGTTATCACGACCCCGTGCATTACGACGATATGGAATGGACGGCGCAGGCAACTGCGGTTGAGTATCTGAAACGTTGTCGTGGCGGCGTCGAATATTTTGCCGGACCGAGTGAATATCGTGGATATCAGGGCGCAAGAAAAAAGTGACCGATTTTCGGGCAAAACGCTTGACTTCATAATAGATCATCGGTATAATAACAATTGTTACGAAATTAACCGAAAGGAGGCGAACAAGCATGACAAAACTCAGTTTAAGTCGGAATTTTCAAAATAATAACGGCGCGGTGCTGTTCGCCTTTTGCGCATAATTTCTACGCTTTTACGCAAACAGACGGGCGTTCCGCGGGATCGGGATGCCCGTTTTATTTTTATATGATGTAGGTTTGAACTGCAAACCGGGAAGGAAGTCATGGAAGAAAAAAAGAGGAAGAAATCTTCTCCACTCGGATTGATTTGGGGCTTTTCGAGAGGAGCAAGAGGCAATTTTGTTGCGGCGGTTGTGTTTTCGCTTGTCAGTATTGTTTTGAGTTCTCTTGTTCCGCAGGTCATTCGAATTACGGTCGACTCCATTATCGGCGATTATGAATTTGCCCTGCCGCAATTTGTGATCGACTGGATCGAAGCCATCGGCGGCAGAGAAATGATTCGCACGCATTTGATCTTTTGCGCCGCGGGAATTGTTGTTTTTTCGGCATTGTCGGGGCTTTGCAACTACGGCTCGCGTATGAATATTATGAGTGGCACGGAAAAGGTTGTTAAATCCATGCGTGACCGCTTGTTTTCCCATGTTCAGCGACTGCCGTTTGCGTGGCATGTGATGAACCAGACGGGCGATATCATCCAGCGTTGTACTTCGGATGTCGAGGTCATTCGAAACTTCATCTCCGGGCAACTTTTGGAGGTTGTGCGAACGGTCATCCTTATCACGGTGTCGTTGTTTATGCTGTTCCGTATCAATGGGGAACTTGCATTCATTGTCGCTGCATTTATTCCGTTTGTCATGTTGTATTCGGGTTTCTTCTTTTCGAAGATTGCAAAAAACTTTATGACCGCGGATGAGGCAGAAGGTGATCTGACCGTTGATATTCAGGAAAATCTGACCGGCGTTCGTGTTGTCCGTGCATTCGGACGCGAACGGTATGAAGTCGATAAATTCGATAAAAAGAATAACTTTTTTGCCGATCTTTGGATCCGTGTCGGCAAATTGTTCAGCGCCTATTGGAGTATCGGCGACCTTGTAATGATGGGACAGATCTTGACAATGATCGTCTTGGGTGCGATTTATGCCGCAAATGGCAAACTCTCCATCGGCGAATTCACGGTCTTTATCACCTATGTTCAAACCATTGCATGGCCGGTCAGAGCCCTTGGTCGGGTAATTTCCGAAATGAGCAAGACAGGCGTTTCCGTTGAGCGTCTGCGCGAGATCCTTGACGCCGACGAAGAACCCGCCGAACCAGAAGCCACTAAGCCCGACCTCAATCAAACCATCCGCTTTGACCACGTGACTTTCGGTTATGAGAACGCGAAGGTTTTGAAAGATGTTTCGTTTGACATCAAGCCGGGCACCGTTTTCGGCATTCTCGGTTCGACGGGATCGGGAAAATCCACGATCACTTATCTTCTCAACCGCCTTTACGATTTGCCCGAAAACAGCGGCGAAATCACCATCGGCGGTGTAAATATCAAAAAGATTGACCGCGAATATCTTCGTAAAAACGTCGGACTTGTTTTGCAGGAACCATTCCTCTTTTCCAAGACGATTTTCGAAAATATCCGTGTTGCATCGGACGAAGCCGACCTCAACGAGGTCCGTCGAAACGCAAAGATCGCCGCAGTGGACGATTCCATTATCGGATTTGCACAGGGTTATGACACCGTTGTCGGTGAACGCGGCGTAACGCTTTCGGGCGGACAAAAACAACGCGTCGCCATTGCGCGTACTCTAATGCTCGGTGCGCCGATTATGATCTTCGACGACTCGATGTCTGCGGTGGATATGGAAACCGACGCAAAGATTCGTGAAGCACTTCGCGCAAACACCGGGGCTTCGACGGTCATTTTGATCTCGCACCGTATCAATACTCTGATGCATTCCGAAAAGATCCTCGTTCTCGATGACGGAGAAGTATGCGAACTTGGCACACACGAGGAATTGATTGCCAAAAACGGCATCTACAAGAGAATTTTCGATATCCAGTCCAATACCGGGGATGAGGAGGTGAGCACGAATGAATGAGAATGAGGAAGTTGTCGGCAAACAGAGCCTTGACCTCAAGGTTTGGAAAAAACTATGGCCGTTTGTCAAGCCCTATTGGGGCAGGATTCTCGGTATCATTTTCATGATGATTTTCAGCGCCGGCGTCGATGTCGCTATGCCGCTTATGTTGAGTTATGCGGTCGACAATTTTGTCACACCGCGTGTCACAACGGGTATTGTGCCGTTTACGGTCGTTTACGGTACGATCGCGTTATTGCAGATTTTTTCGACTTATGCGTTCTGTCGATTCTGCTGGGCGATCGAAATGCGGCTCGGCCGTGACCTCAAGCGTGCAACCTTTTACCACCTGCAAAAACTATCGTTCTCCTATTACAATCAAAACTCCGTCGGGTATCTTGTCGCCCGCGTGATGAGCGATACCGGCCGTATCAGCGGTATGGTCGCATGGGGCGCGGTCGATCTGTTTTGGGGCGTGACCTACATCATCGGCGTGTTCGTCGCCATGTTGTGCATCAATTTCCGCCTTGCGATCCTTGTCATTCTCGTTGTCCCGGTCATTGTATTTCTCACGAAATTTTTCCAAAAGCGTATTCTTGCCACAAACCGCAAGGTGCGTTCGCTGAATTCAAAAATCACGGGTGCATATAATGAAGGAATTACCGGTGCGAAAACATCGAAAACCCTCGTCATCGAGAGTAAGAACGATCGCGATTTTGAGGAACTTACCGGTGAAATGTACCGTGAGTCTATGCACTTGACGCGTCTGAACGCCGTGTTCATCCCGATTATCACCTTTGCGGGATCTTTTGCGGCGGCAATCGTTTTGGCAAGAGGCGGTCATCAGGTCATGAACGGCGTGATCAAGTACGGCGTGCTTTCTGCGTTCATCACCTACGCGCTTTCCGTCCTTGATCCGATACAAAACGTTGCACGAACCATCGCCGATGTCATTGCGACACAGGTTAATGTCGAACGCGTTTCCGCACTCATGGAACATCCCGAAGATATTAAGGACTCCGTCGAGATCGAAGCCAAATACGGCGACTGCTTTGAGCCGAAGCAGGAGAACTGGGAACCGATCCACGGCGATATCGAATTCAAAGATGTATGGTTCAAATACCCGGATGGGGACGATTACATTCTGGAAAATTTTAATCTGAAAATACCCGCAGGAACGACTGTTGCCATCGTCGGAGAAACCGGGGCAGGTAAGTCAACACTGGTCAATCTCGCCTGCCGTTTCTTCGAGCCGAACAAGGGACAGATCCTCATCGACGGCGTCGACTATCGCGAAAGAAGCCAACTTTGGCTCCATTCGGGGCTCGGTTATGTGTTACAAAACCCGCATTTGTTCTCCGGAAGTGTACGCGAAAACATTCGTTACGGTCGTCTTGATGCGACGGATGATGAGGTTGCCGAAGCCGCGAAACTCGTCAGTGCCGACACGGTGGTGGCGAAACTTGAAAAGGGATATGACAGCGATGTCGGCGAAGGCGGCGACCGTCTTTCGACCGGCGAAAAACAGTTGATCTCCTTTGCACGTGCGGTGCTTGCCGATCCGCCGATCTTTGTCCTCGACGAAGCGACGAGTTCTATCGACACCGAAACCGAGCAATTGATCCAAAACGCGATTTCGCATATTTTGAAGGGAAGGACATCCTTTCTTATCGCTCATCGTCTTTCGACGATCCGTCGTGCAGACCTGATTTTGGTCGTCCGCGACGGCAAGATCATCGAGCAGGGCACGCACGATGAACTCATCGCGTCCAAGGGCTATTATGAATCGCTTTACAAAAAGCAGTTTTCCGCCGAGGCGGAAGAAAATATACTTCACTAATAAAAAGGAGTGTCATCCGCGGATGACACTCCTTTTTTAATTGTAAACGGGAAACGATGAATTAAAGGGCTCTGTCCTTGATTTCCTTGGAAATCTTGGCGAGGAATTCATCGAAGGACTGAACGCCGAGGTCGCCGTCTTTGCGGCTGCGGACGGAAACATTGCCCGCCTCGGCTTCTTTGTCGCCGACGACGATCATATACGGGATCTTGAGGGACTGCGCTTCGCGGATTTTGTAACCGATCTTTTCGTTGCGAAGGTCGGTTTCGACACGGATATCGGCGGCATTGAGTTTGTCGGCGATGGATTTAGCGTAGTCGGCGGCACGGTCGGTGATCGGCATGACCTTGACCTGAACCGGGCTGAGCCAAGTCGGGAAAGCGCCCGCAAAATGTTCGGTGATGACGCCGATAAAGCGTTCGATCGAGCCAAAGACAACGCGGTGAATCATAACCGGGCGATGCTTTTCGCCGTCAGCGCCGATATATTCCAGTTCAAAACGCTCCGGCAACTGACTGTCGAGCTGAATGGTACCACACTGCCAGGTTCTGCCGAGACAGTCGGAGATGTGGAAGTCGAGTTTCGGACCGTAGAACGCGCCGTCGCCTTCATTGATGACAAAGGTTTTTCCCATTTCGGTGATGGCGTTGCGGAGGATATTTTGGTTTTCTTCCCATTCGGCTTCGGTGCCGATGTGGCTTTCCGGCATGGTGGAAAGCTCGATTTCATATTCAAGACCGAACAGCGAATAGACTTCGTCAAACAGACGGACGACATTTTTGATTTCTTCGCTCATCTGTTCCTTGGTCATGAAGATATGCGCGTCATCCTGTGTGAAGCAACGGACGCGGAACAGACCGTGGAGCGCGCCGGAAAGTTCATGACGGTGGACAAGACCGAGTTCACCGGCTCTGATCGGCAGATCACGGTAGGAGTGCGGCTCGGATTTGTAGATTAACATTCCGCCCGGACAGTTCATCGGCTTGATGGCAAAATCCTCGTCGTCGATGGAGGTGGTATACATATTTTCCTTGTAATGGAACCAGTGACCGCTGCGTTCCCAAAGTTGACGGTTGAGGATCATCGGGGTGGAGATTTCGACATAGCCGTATCTCTTGTGGATCTCGCGCCAATAGTCGATGAGGGTGTTGCGAAGCACCATGCCCTTGGGCAGGAAGAAGGGGAATCCTGGGCCTTCGTCCTTGAGCAGATACAGACCGAGTTCTTTGCCGAGTTTGCGGTGGTCGCGTTTTTTGGCCTCCTCGATCAGGGTGATATAGGCTTCAAGATCCTCTTTTTTGGTGAAAGCGGTTGCGTAAAGACGCTGGAGCATCTTTTTGGTGGAGTCACCGCGCCAGTATGCGCCGGTGACGCTGGTAATTTTGAAAGCCTTGACGGCACCGGTGGAGAAAAGGTGCGGTCCGGCACAAAGATCGGTGAAGTCGTCCTGTTTGTAGAACGAGATCGCGGCGTCTTCGGGAAGATCCTCGATCAGTTCGACCTTGTACGGCTCGTTCTTTTCCTGCATGAAGGCAATGGCTTCTTCACGCGGAAGTTCAAAACGTTCAAGACGATAGTTTGCCTTGACGATCTTTTTCATCTCGGCTTCGATTTTTGCAAAATCGTCCGGGGTGAAGGTGAAATCACAGTCGATGTCATAGTAGAAGCCGTTGTCGATGGAAGGACCGATGGCAAGTTTCGCATCCGGCCAAAGGCGTTTGATGGCCTGGGCGAGAATGTGAGAAGCGGTGTGGCGGAGGGTACGACGGCCGCCTTCATCGTCGAAGGTGAGAAGTTTCAGCGAGCAATCGGCGGTCAGCGGATGGGTGAGATCGACGGTTTCGCCGTCGACTTCGGCGGCAAGAACGCCACGCAGGGATTCGGGGGCTACGGCGTTTACGGCGTCATAGCAGGTAATGCCGGATTCGTATTCATGTACCGAACCATCGGCAAAAGTAACTTTGATCATTGTTTTTATTCCTTTCGTCGTCTTTTTTTACGAGTTGTTTGTGAGATAAAAAAACACCCCTGACGAATGTCAGGGGTGCGTATGCACGGTTCCACCCTGCTTGCGCGATCGTGATCGCGCCGCTTTGGATCGAATATCGCCGATCGGACGTTCGGGCATTTCCTCCCGAAAAGGCTCAGAGGCGGTGTGACGATCGAGACGATACCTACGCGGACTTTCAGCCGTGATCCACGCTCTCTTGCGGCCGTCGGGATGCCAAAACTCTTCATAGCCATTTGTGGGTATTTTATCACCGTAAATCTTGTTTGTCAAGGGTTTTGCGACGATTTCGGCAGTTTTATGCCGAAAAGGTTCTCAATCGACCTTTTTCATCGTGACAAGATAGGTGCCGAACAACGGGATCGTAAGATACGACTTTCCCGCAACGCCGCGGATTGTTTCACTGCGGACGGGATCGGCGTCGTGGCCGGCGTCGAGCAGGCGGTATTCGACCTCGTAGGCACCGTCCGCCATGCCGTCAAAACTGACACAGACTTTTTTCTCCTCGGCAACATCGATATCATCATAATAAGTGAGCATGAATGCCATATCCGTGTCGTTTTTTGTAGCACAGCAGATGATTTTCGAATCATTTGTGCCATTGTCGATCGCCACGAGGCGACCGAGATCATACAGCCGCTTGAACATCCAAAACGGATAGTAGCCTTTCAGTTTGTCACAAACGAAGTCCGTGCTGAAAAGTCCGTTCATACCGCAGGGTCGGGCATCGTAGTACATCAAAAGGTCGAGGGGTTGATAGGCGGAGGCTTCGATGACGGAGGCGATGAAAGCGGCGCCCTTCAAATTCTTTTCGGTACGAAGTGAATAAACCCATTCATCACCCACCCAACCCTTGACATAGTTCCACTCGTCGAGGATGCTTTCGGCCTCGGTAAAGCCGAATTTGTCGAGGATTTCGCGTGCCGCCTTTTCGGCATAAGTGATCTCGGACGGGAGTTTGGCATAACAATGCCACGAGAAAAAGTCCATCGGCACCTTACGGTCGCGGCAGTAGGAAAGGAAATCATCCACCCAGCCTTGCACGGGATAGCAGACGGCAGGACCGCCGATTTTGAGGCTTGGGAAGCGGTTTTTCAAATGCTTTGCGGTGATTTCAAACAACTCGCAGAACTGCTCTTTGGTACCGCCCCAACATTTTTTGTTGACGGGATCGGTTTCATCCGAACCGAGATCCGGCTCGTTCCAAATCTCCCAATAGGTGATTTTGTAACGGAAGCCGTCCGCCCAGCCTTCGGTGTAGTGGGCGATGATATGTTCGCAAACGGCAGCCCATTTTTTGAAATCGGGGGGAGGGAGCGTGCCGTATTTTTTCGGCCAATGCTCGATTTTACTGCCGAGACGATAGAAGGGCTCGACGCCGGCGTAGACCATGACTTTGAGATATTCGTCGGTCAAGACGAAATCATAGGATGCGGGATCGTTTTCGTCCTTTGAAAAATCGGGGAAGATCGCGTGAACGTCGATCGTGTGTTCACCGCCGTAACTCGAATAAAACGATGCGTCGTGTGTGCGTGCATAGGGGATGCCCGCATCACGGAAAGCGTCGATATTCGTAATGCGTTGATCTTCGGTGAATTTGTAAACGGGACCGTTGTTGACCGCGTGCATTGGTCGGATCGCGCCGAGTTCTTCGGCAAAATGCAGTTTGATTTCGTCCATGTTTTTTGCGCATTTTGAAATGCGCACCCTCCTTTATCAGGTGAAACTTATTTTTTCACAAAGAAAAGCGATGAAAAATAGAATACTGCGAGAAACAGAACGATAGTTGCGCCGGTGGACGCACCCGAATAAAACGAGGTAATAAGTCCGGCGATCCCGCCGAGCAGTGCCGTCAGTACGGATACTGCGGTGTAGGATCGGATCCTTGTGGTGAGGTTGCGCGCCGCAGCGGCGGGGAGTACAAGCATCGACGAGATGATCATCACACCAACCCATTCGATGGCGACCATGACCACGATCGCCACCACACAGATAAACGCGGCATCGTAGAGTTGTGCGCGGATCCCGTAACTGCGCGCAAGGCCGGTATTGACGCCGAGCAGGTAGAGTTTATTGGAAAGAGTCACCCAAAACACCAAAACTCCCGCCAAAACGATCAGCGATAGACCAATCTGATGTGTGTTGACGCTCAAAAAATCGCCGATGAGGTAGATGGTGTATTTTGAAAAACCGCCCCCGCTTGAAAGAAGAACAATGCCCAACGCCATTGCCGTCGACGAAAAAGCGCCGATGGCGGTGTTGGTGCCGACCTTGCCACGCCCTTTGACCAAAACGAGCAAGATCGAGAAAAACACGCCGAAAATGACCATCGAAACGGTCGGATCACCGATGCCGAGAAGCGCGCCGATCCCGATGCCCGCAAGTGCGGAATGACCGAGGGTATCGGAAAAAAACGCCAATTCATTGTTGACTACCAGCGTCCCGATCAGACCAAACATCGGCGTGATAATGAGGATCGCGATGAGCGCGTTTTTCATAAAATCATAGGAAAGCGGCTCAAACGGCAGGATGGTATCAATGAGTCGATAAATCGTATCCATCACAGAACACCCCCAAGAAATTGCGCGTATTGCTCGGATGCGACGACTTCTTTGGTCGGACCTACGGCACGAATGGTGCTATCGAGCAAAACCAATCTGTCCGAAAAGCGGGCGACAAGGTCAAGATCGTGGGAAACGATGATGATCGTCAAGTCAAACGAACGGCGGATATTGTCAAGCGTGGAATAGAACAGTTCCAACCCTGCCGGATCGACACCCGAAACGGGTTCGTCGAGCAGAAGAATGTCGGGCTCTTTTTCAAGCGCAAGGGCAAGCATAACTCGTTGCAATTCGCCGCCGGAGAGATGACCGACGCGATAATCGATCAGTTTTTCGGCGTTTACCTTGGCAAGAAGCCGTTCGGTGCGTTCTCTGACGGCGCGTCCCGTTCCGAGAAACACGGGGCGCGAGGAGGAAGCAAGGGCGAACAGATCCAACACCGACAACGGCGCACCACGGTCGGTTTCCAAAAACTGCGGCACATAGCCGATTCGCGGATGCGCATCCACACCGGAGGCATCGACAAACGAGATGCTTCCTTCGTGCGGGATCAGCCCCAAAAGTGCCTTCAAAAAGGTGGATTTTCCCGCACCGTTCGGTCCGACAATTGCGGTAATCTCACCGCAATGGATGTGAAGATTGACATTTTCAAGCACGGGACGGGAGGAATATGTAACCGTCAGTCCTTCGATTTTCGTACAACAGAGGCCGCAGGCATTTTTTGCGTTCGCGTCGTGGGTCATTTTTTCACCTGTTTTCCATAGCCTCGGCAATCGCCGTGGCATTGATTCTCATAATTTCGTGATAAGCGTCTTTATCGGTGGTTTCGGTGTCGACGACCGTCGACAGGCGAATGACGGGAAGCCCCGTTTGATCGGCGAGCAAATCCACCACGGCGTCGGAAAGAGTGCCGTCGACAAAGACGGCGTCGGCTTCGCCTGATTTGGCGATATCAGTCAGTTTCGCAATATTAGCCGCGGAAAGTTCGCCGTCCTCGGAATGCGGCATTTCCCCCGCAATCTCGATACCGAACTCTTTGAACAGACAATCGAAAACGCCTGCGGTTGCGATGACGGATCGACCGTTGCAATCGGCAAGGATCTCGGCGAGCTCGTCACCGAGGTCGGCGAGTTTTTCGTCGTAGTTTGCGGCATTTTGGGCAATGCGTTCCGCTTCGTCGGGAAACAGTGCTTCAAGCGTGCCCGCAAGATAGGAAACGGAATTGCGGAATTCACTGACGGACATCCAAAAATGAACGCCCTCGGAATGATCATGACCATCGTGGTCGTGTTCTTCGGCGTCAATGTTCGCACCGTCGGAAAGTACGATCGTTGTCAGTTTTGGCATGGAGTCGCCGAGTTTATCGGCAAAACCTTCAAAACCCGCGCCATTCATGATCAGCGCATCGGATTTTGCCAGACATTTCATATCATCGGTGGTCAGGGTACGGTCGTGCATACAACCCGTGCCGTAACTCGAAAGAGAACCGAAGATGATATCGGTTCCTTCGACCAGATTTGAGAGGACGACACAACCGACCGTGGATGTAGATGTGAGAAATCCGCTTTCAGTGGTGTCGACATCCTGCTTGCAGGACACCAGACTGAGCAGTAAAATTGCGGAAAGAACGAAAAGGATAATGCGTTTCATGGAAGTCTCCTGGTTTTGTGTTTTTTTCGGTGGTTTTTCACGGAATATCCCGTCCAAGATAGGGCGAGCAACCCGACACCGGTATTTTTCATTGTTGTCGGAAGGGAATTGAGAATTCCGTCGCTTTTTGTCGGAGCATCACCGACGAGGATCGAGACTTCGACTTCGGCGTGCATACCGCAGGCATCTGCGCAAATTCGGGCTTTCCCGGAAGAAACGGCGGTCAACAACGCACCGTTGTCCTGCGCCCTGAGATTTATTTTTTCGGTGCCGTGGGCGATGCTCCATACGATCTCGCCGGGATCGGCGTCGTCGGGCGTGCATCGGAGTGCAAGCGAAAGGCTTTCGCCGACGGAGATCGTATTCGACGGCATGGAGATGAAAATCTCATCGGGTGTGCATTTGTCGACGATAATGACGGCTTCGGCGAATAAACCGCCGCTTTCGACATGAACGGTCGCGGAACCCTCGGACAAGGCGCGCACACTGCCGTGACGACCGGTGCCGACGAGGTCGATATGCTCACCGCCTTCAAGGACATTCCATTCAAGCATCGAAAGATCGGCGTCAAACGGCGCCGAAGTGACATGGAGCGAAAGATCTTCACCGACACGGATGTGATACTGTACTTTCGAAAAGGAAATCGAGGTGACGACCGACTGTTCGGAAAAGACGGTCATATCGTCATAAAAACGATGTTCCCCGCCAAGACCGCGTACATACGGTGAGACATCGGGAAATGAATAGGATTCGGGAATATCCTCATATGCTCCCGCGGAGCCGACGAGGAAAATTGCCAAAATTGCCGTGATAATTTTCAAAAAGAGTCCTCATTTCATCGTTTTCGAATATTATCGGTGAAATGAGTGCGGATTATTCGGCGATTGTTATTTGTAGTCGACGGCTTCAAACGAGCCGGTTTTGATGAAGTTCAGGACTTCGGGAAGCGCGGATGCCGCCGCAGCAGAATCGGGGAAATACAGTGTCACTGTGCCGGATGCGGTGGAAAGTTTGTTTTTGGCACTGCGCAGGATTTGGTTTGCGGTGCTTCCTCCGATGATGAGATCGGGCAGGAAGGAAAGAAAGCCTGCGCGGGCAAGATCACCGAAATCCGCGCCGTCGGCATATACCGAACGCGTACGCGTTTTTGCCATAAGTTTCAATGAATCGTTGATCCGCAGTGCCGTTTCAGGATCTTCCGCAATGATTGCGACGGAATGTCCGCCGCCGATCAAGCGTCGGATCAAGTCACCGTCGGTGTGCCTGACGGCATTTTCGTCGACCAAAAACATCGCGGAAAGTCCTTTTTTATCGAGCAGATCGAGAATTGTTTGCGTCGAAGCGTCAAGATTTGAGGCAAATGCAAAGTTGATGCGGACATTCTGCGTCACAACGGGAGAAACGGGATCATCATCGGTGTCCGTTGTCGGATCCGTGGGGGCGACGGAAATTTGCGAACTGCGGTATTTTTTCAAAATCGTCGGAATTGAAGCCGTCAGCGTTTGCTTAAAAAGCGAAGAATCGACATCGGCGTCACTGCAAATACGAACGGTTGGGCCGATGGAAAGATAGGTATAATTGAGCCCCAAATGATCGCAGACGAATTCGACCGGCACATAGATTGAGCCCCTTGCGGAGATCGCGTGTGCGGCATAGGAGTTGCCGCTTTGATCGGTACTGGTATTTTTTGCGAGATCGAAGGTCAGCATATAGTTCCAATTGTAAATGAGGATATTTTTGTTCGTGGCACTGTAAACGCTGACGCACTGCAATTCACTGTTGAAATTGTCGTAGGTGACATAGGTCACGCCGTCGCGCACAAGCGGACAGGCGTCGACAAGGGGCAAAAGTCGGTTATTGAGTGCGGTATAGATGATTTCCGAATCATCGAGGGCGGGGTGACCTGCGGGTGTCAGCAACGAAAGTGCCAATACCACGACGATCACGATACAGAATTGTTTGTAAAATCGCTTCATTTTTCCAACCCGGCAATCAGCCTTTTTTCTTTTCAAGCGGATGTTCGGTGCCATCCGGCTCACGAATGACAATGTTTTCAAGTTGCGACACGAGATTTTTGCGGTAAAGTTCGATGTATTTTTTGCGCAATTCAGTCTGTTCCGCCTTTTCGGTGTCGTTTAGTCCCGCATTGCGGGATTTGCGCGCAAGTTCATTGATGCGATTTAAGAGTTTGTCATCCATGTTTTTTCTCCGTTGCAGATATTTATTCAATATATTATACAACTTTTTTTGAAATTTGAAAAGATACATGTTATTATATTATCGGTATTTTTCAGACGAAGCGAGGTTATTACGATGACGGCTACGACAAAACTGTATTATCAATTCCCAAAGGCGGTGAAATTCCGTTCAACGGTGCTCGGTTGTGAGCAGACGGAGAAGGGGTATCTTATCACTTTGGCGGAAACCTTGTTTTATCCCGAGGGCGGCGGACAACCCTGCGATCTCGGCACGATTGGCGGCGTTGAAATCACAGAGGTGCATGAACGCGAAGGTGTGATCTTTCACACCGCGTCGGATTCAATCGAGGTTGGGACATCGGTCGAGGGCGAAATCGACGGACACCGACGCAGGGATCTTACACAACAACATTCGGGCGAGCATATTCTATCGGGAATCATCTGCGCCCGACACGGATTGAACAATGTCGGCTTTCATATCGGTGCGGATGCCGTGACGATTGATTTCGACGGTGAACTGACCGAAGAAGAACTTTCGGAGGCGGAAAATATCGCAAACGAAGCGATTTGGCAGGACTTTGAGCCGGAGATCTTTTTCCCGGATCCGAAGGAACTCGTCCAACTGGAATACCGTTCGAAAAAAGAACTGACGGGTGAAGTTCGCATCGTCCGATTTGGTGAATACGACACATGCGCCTGTTGTGGCACTCATGTCGAGCATACGGGCGAGATCGGTATGGTCAAGATCCTCGGAGCCGAGCATTACAAAAAAGGTCAGCGCATCGAACTGGTATGCGGTGAGCGCGCACTGCGTGAATTTGCGAAAAGAAACGCCGAATTGAAGCGTTCTGCGGCAATGCTTTCGGCAAAGCCGTCGGAATTGACGGCGCGACTGACCACGGCACTTGCCGAACGCGATGAGACCAAACGCCGCCTTTCGTCCGCACTTGACCGCCTTTGGGATGCGAAAGCCGCGGAAGTCGAATTGGAATCGGATGTGGTTCTGGTCGAGGACGGCTTGACAATGGACGACGCACGAAGACTATCCATGGCGGTTGCCAAGCGAGCACGTGCGGTGGCGGTTGTTTCCCCGACACAGACGGGAATTCTTTGTACCATCGCAAGCGAAACCGTTGATGTCAGAGCCGTGGGAAAGGCGATCTTCGCCGAATTTAACGGGCACGGAGGAGGAAATGCGAAACTCGTTTCGGGCAATCTTTCGGGCGATAAACAGGTGGTCAAAGCATTTATTTTAAGCGAATTGCGGAAAATATAAAAAAGAGCAGATTCATGAGATATTGACAAATCAGAATTTGGAGAGGTGATTCCCATTAAAAAATATATAATGAATCCAATATTCATGTTTTTACTCGGGTTA
>DCHG01000069.1 GCA_002315595.1 Clostridiales bacterium UBA1758
GGATAGAGCAACTGCCTTCTAAGCAGTGGGTCAGGGGTTCGAGTCCCTTCAGGCGTGCCAATATGGTGGGTATAGCTCAGTTGGTTAGAGCGCCAGGTTGTGGCCCTGGAGGCCGTCGGTTCGAATCCGATTACTCACCCCACAAAGAATTTTCACATCTAAAACCGCATTTCCTTGATGTGTTGTTTTAGCGTTGAATTATCGTTGATGCCTTGGCCCGCTTGATTTCGCGCATTTAAAACATTGGGATGTAGCCAAGTTGGTGAAGGCACCAGACTTTGACTCTGGCATTCGCAGGTTCGAGTCCTGCCATCCCAGCCATATGACCTACTAGCTCAGTCGGCAGAGCACCTGCCTTTTAAGCAGGGTGTCCGGGGTTCGAATCCCCGGTGGGTCACCATAGAAAAGAGCATTGCAGTCGCAATGCTCTTTTTTTATCGATTTTTCTTGATAAATTCCGTTGGCGAAACGCCGGTTAAAGTCTTGAAAACCGTCGAAAAATTCACCGTCGGAAAGTCGACGATGCGAAATTGGTTTTTATTGAGTGAATTCGGTACCGGAGGATTGTTGTGGATGCGCATCATCGGCGATTCAATTTGCAAATTGATCCACGAAAGTTCAGTCGGAGCAAGAACCTTTGTGGCTTCCATCGGTACGCAACAGATTTCCCAAATTGTCAAAAATAATATGAAACTTGTCCTTTTGTGTATGTTCAAATGCTTGGATTATGATAAAATATATGACAGAAAGCGACGATCTTGTCAAGAGAAAATTGTGAAGGGGAATGATCATGGAAAAAATCAGATTCGGTATCATCGGCTGTGGAGGAATGGCCACCAACGCCCATGTCGTCGGCTTTAACAAAATTGCCGACAAATGTCAGGTCACGGCGACCTGTGATATTGAAGAAGACCGCGCCAAAAATACCGCTGAACTTCTCGGCGCGCAGTTTTACACCACAGATTACAAGCAGGTTGCGGAGCATGTCGACGCGGTTTTGATCGCGTTGCCGCACGATCTCCATCATGAGGTCGGAATGTTCTTCCTTTCCAAAGGGGTTCATGTTCTTATGGAAAAGCCGCTTTGCAACACCGAAAGAGAATGCCTCGACGTCATTGAAGAAGCCGAAAAGCGCGATCTGACGTTGATGTGCGCCTATCCTGTTCCGTTCCACGATTGGGTTGTGAAACTAAAGGAACTGATTGATTCCGGTGAGTACGGCGAGATTTTCCAGATGTCCATTTGGACAGAACAGTACACCGACTGCGAAACCTTCCCGTGGGCAAAGAGCGCAAAGCGACTTGGTGGCGGACAACTTTTCAGCCACGGCTGCCATTATATCGACCTTCTGCTTCGTTTCCTCGGAAAGCCGGTTTCCGGCACCCATTTCGGTACCAACAAGGGCACGCCGTGGATGGAAAAAGAGGGCAATTCCAATGTCGTGATGAAGTTCGAAAACGGCGCAATGGGTTATCATTTCGGCACATGGGGCGCAAGAGGATCATCCCACGGCTATGATTTTCAGATCTTTACCGACAAGGGCTTCTTTGAGTACAACAAAGAAAAGGACACCATTATCTGGAAATGCGACTGGGATCCGAATGCCAAGGGACCGAAGATCATTGAGTGGAAGTTTGATGACAACTCCAAGCAGACGCAGAACGAGATAGAATACTTTATCGACTGCATCCGCGAACATCGCAAACCGATGACCGACGGCAGATCTGCACTCGAAGGACTTCGCGTGATCTGGAAACTTTACGAAGCGGAAGAAAACAACACCATCGCCGATCTTAGAGGTCTTGGATTTTAAACCGAATTGATAAAAAAGCCGAATGGGACGAAAATGTTCCATTCGGCTTTTGTTATTTCATGTTGCGTATAGAGATCATCCCGTGATCGGCGGAACGATCGGAACGGCGGTTGCTTGACTACTTATCCTCGGGTTTGTCTTCGCAGCCGTATTCTTCCTCGGTCGGATCGTCGAGGCAATCTTCGCAATCGCAGCAGCATCCGCATACACTGTCATCACCGGCCTGAGCGAATTCGCAGTTTTCACAATCCTCGTCACAGAGGCATTCGTCATTGATTTTGTCATAGCGGTCGCAATCGTCACAGGAGCATTCGTCGTCAAAGATCATGTTTTCTTTGCGCTTTTTGAGGAAATATGCGACGGCGGCTCCGATTCCGGCGATAGCAGTACCGGCAATGGCAAATTTGACAAATTTCTTCATGTTTAAATCCTCCTTTATTTGGATGATTTTAGTATATCCTAAAATTTTGAACAAATCAAGCGGTTATTTGAAAAAATTACAATGTGGCAAAATAAGTTTCGAGGGCGCGACCGACGTTTGCACCCAATTCACGCAGGCGTTCCGGGCAGTAATCCCGGAAAAAAGTGCCGAAATACGGGAATTCGAGGCCTACTGCGAATTTTGCACCCGCCTTGACATAATAATTTGCACACATCGGATGGGAGGATAGATTCCAACCTAAATTTGCGGGAATGTCGAATTTGGGATCATGTTGAATTCCGTCGTGCTTTTTCAGTTCGTCGGCAAGAACTTGCGAAAAGACGATCTGCTTCTGCTCGACTTCCGCTTTTCGTGGAATGTAAAATTGGTCGTTTTCGCCACCCCAAAGCCACGGACAGTGGTAATCAATGCCAATGTCGATTTCTTCGCCGTCGAGAAGACGGTAAAGCGCACGAACATATTCATAGATCGGCACATCGGTATAATCACGGTTGTGATCGTGCGGGAATCGGTTTTTGCCCTGATCGCCGTCCTCGACGCCGTCAAGATCCGCAAAGGGAAGATAAATAATGCGGTGTGTGTCGATGAAATCGTTCGGCTCGTTGATCAGCCAATTCACCGTACCTTCCAATGCGTATGATGCGTTCGATTCGCAAGCGTGGTTGCGGGCGGAGAGAACGATGACCTTTTTTGCATGAGGATTTCCGAGAACAACATAGGGAATGTCGCGTCCGCGTTCGGAAACACAGAGAACATCGCGCTTGATCAGCCATTTTGATGTTTTGAGCGTACTTTCCCAAAAAATCTCGAAGTTCGCAAGTTGATAGGGCAGGGCAAAGGAGAAGTACTTTACTTTTTCATCCGTGCGAAAGCCGTAGGCGAATTCCATATCGCTGATACGCTCGATGCGTTTTGAGAAGTCCCAATGAATTCCGTCGTCGCTGACGCCGGGACCGAAGGGGGCGACAACACCGGAAGGTTCGCCAACGCCGCGATTGGTGAAATGAAAGGTCAATTTGCGACCTTCGGCACCGTCGACGCGGAAATTCCAGTAAAACCACCATGTCGTTGTGTCACGGATGTCCTGTTCGAGATACACATCGTCGCCGACGATGCGATGAAGACGAATGTTTCCTCCGGGGTAATCGGTGCGAATGGTAATCATATTTTCCTCCTTATTTTTCAGCCAACGCGTCATTTCGCGTCAAAACGCGGATCCAGCGGAAACGGTTGACTTTTACAATGGCAACACTGCATTTGAGTATCTGATCTGCTTTCAGACAGGCAAAGGTATAGATCGGCGGGAGTTGTAACACATACGCGGAAATAAACGAAAGCGGAAGAATGATGCACCACATGAAAATGATGTCGTTGAACAGAACGAATTTTGTGTCGCCACCGCCGGAAACGATCCCCGTTAGTGACGGCATTTGATAGGATGTGCCGAAGATCGTCACACAGAGCACGGTGATAAAATCCCGTCCGAGTTCCGCAGTTTCCGGGGTGACGGAATAGAGCGAAACGATGAGATCACGCACAAAGTAGAGCGAAAGGCTTGACAACACCCCAATGCCCAAAAACAGGATCTGCATTGTTTTTGCATAGGACTTGACAAGCGGAATATTCCCTGATCCGACAGTTTTCCCAATGATGATGCTTGCCGCAGTCGCGGTACCGTTTGCAAAGACGACGATGATTTGAAAAATTGTCATTGCGATACTGTTTGCGGCGATGACGGGACCATCGAGGTGACCGAGTATCGCGGTCTGCACGCTCATCGCAATTCCCCATGATGCGCTCGAAAGTACCAACGGAAGCCCGGCTTTCATATAATCACGGAAATAGGAGAATTCCGCTTTGAGGGAATTCGAAAAGCGAAGGTGAAGTTTTTTGTCCACAAAGAATGTGTAAAAAAGAACGATCACCAATTCGACAATGCGTGAAATCAGGGTGGCGATCGCCGCACCGGCACTGCCGAGTTCGGGCAATCCAAATCGACCGAAGATCAGCACATAGTTGAGCGAAATATTGACCACAAGCGTCACGATCGACACATAAAAGCCAATTTTTGCGCTTTCCGCACTTCGAAAGACGGCAAGCAGGATGTTTGTGACGGCAAAGATTACATAACTCCAACAGATGACATTGAGATATTTCACGCCCTCTGTGATGACATCCTGCTTGTCCGTGAACAGTCCCATTGCCATATTCGGTGCAAGGCGGACGAATGCGGTGAGTGCGGCACTGAGAAAGATCGCAAGATACATGGCGATGGCAAAAATGCGTCGGATCGGCTGAATTTCGCGCTTGCCCCAGTATTGCGAAGCAATCACGCACATTCCGTTTGCCGTTCCGCCGACGACCATTTGCAGAAAAAACTGGATTTGATTGGCGACGGAAACGCCACTTAGACTCAATTCACTGTATGATCCGAGCATGACGTTATCGGCGAGATTGACGCTGAAAACGATCATATTCTGTAAAGCGATAACCACCAGCAACGAGAAAAAGTTCCCGTAGAATTTTTTATCCCTGACCAACATCAGAATGTCTTGCTTTCGTTTGCGGCGAGTTTTTGAACCTTGCCGTCGACTTCAAACCAAAGGGTAAGGTCGGAATGATTGGAAACGGTGTTTTGATCGACCGTAAGGAGTTTGGACGCATCAATATAGTCGATGATATCGATATTGGTGGCGTACCATGTATCATCGCGTCCGGCGGCTTTGGCACAAATATTGTCCATATTGCCCCATGTGTCGGCTTCGTCGAATTCGTAGGAATGTCCCCAAATGTAGAACAAGGCGAGTTCGTCATCGGTCGACGAAAAACGCGAAAGCAATTCGTCCATGCTTTTACACGAATGGTGGCAGGTCGCGCAAAGTTTCAAAGGCTCGTCGGGCAGACCGAACCCGAGACTGTCTCCGACGATACGGGCATAACGGATGCCGGCTTCACGTTCGATTTTGATACAGTCGTCATTGTAGGAGCCGAACGCATATGCCATTCCGCGGATCGGATACCCCATCAACTCGGTAAGAGCTTTCTGATCGTCGACGATCTCGCGATAGTTCTGCTCGTAGGAGAGTTTTGCGTGTTCGGGATGATTGACGCCGTGAACAGCGACCTCGTGACCGCAGTAGAGTTTGCGATAATCGTAGTCGGCGGGCAGGCGGGTGACCAAATTTCCGTTGGCAAAGACCATGCCGACGCCGAAGATCCCGGAATTGAGGTTGAAGGTGCCTTTGAGCCCGTATTTGTTGAGAATTTCGACCAGCCGCACATCTTGAAGGACGCCGTCGTCATAACTGAATGTCAGTGCTTTTTTCTTTCCGTTGGGGTAGAGTTTGCGAATTTCCATAATTCCTCCTGATATCGGCGATCACCGAAAAACGGCTCTTTTGCCGATGTGAAAAGTAAAATGCGACGAATGCGACACATAGTCGTCGGTCTGTTTTGATAAAATTGTATCACAAGAATTCTCCGTTTTCAATCAAAGAAAACGAATTATCGGCTTTTTTGAAAAGAAGGTGCATATTTCGCCGCAACAAGGATCGCTTCTTCCATTCCGATCCCTGTGGCAATGCCTTTGCCCGCAATGTCGAATGCCGTGCCGTGGTCGACGGATGTGCGAAGGATCGGCATTCCGCCGGTGACGGAGATCGTCCGATAAAAATCGACGGACTTCGTTGCAATATGTCCCTGATCGTGGTAAAGCGAAAGAACGGCGTTGTATCGGCCCTCAAACGCCTGAAAAAACACCGAGTCCGCACCGATGGGACCGAGGACGGGATAACCCGCCGATCGTAGCCACTCGACTGCGGGAATGACTTCGTCCACTTCCTCGTTACCGAACAGACCGTGTTCGCCGCAATGGGGATTTAAGCCTGCTACCGCCATTGAAGGATTTTTGATGCCGAGTTGTTCCATAATGACGAAACTGCGCTTGACATAGTCGATGATACGGTCTTTTTTGATCATGTCACAACTTTTTTTCAAACTGACATGACGCGTCAAAAAGAAGACGAGCGTATCACGTAATGAAAAGATCGTCAGCGGATCGGAGGTATGCGTTAAAGCTCCGAAAATTTCTGTGTGACCGATGTATGGGACATGGGCGGCGTGAAGGGATTCTTTGTTGATCGGCGTGGTGCTGACGGCAGCCGCAATCCCGTTCATCACAAGATCAACGGCTCTTTCGATGTATTCGTATGCGGCTTTTCCGCAGGCGGCGGAGATAACGCCCGGGATGGCATTTTCAAGCGGGATATTGTTCAGGTCGATCAAATTCAGTACACCTGTGCGATAGTCTCCGTCTTTCGGATCGCAAACAACATTGATTTTTAATTGCGGCATATTCGGAAAACCCGTTGCACGCGTGATGATCCCACCATCGCCGATGAGTACGACGCGGGCGACTTTGTTAACGGTATTGTTTGCAAGGGCTTTGATGATGATTTCGGGGCCGACACCTGCGGGATCACCCATCGGAACGGCAATGATCGGTCGAAGATCCATGGTACTACCTCATTTTCTCAACACGTTTATTTGAATTCATTATACCATAATTTCTTTGAATTTGTCAGTAAAAACAAAAAAAGTATAATATTACCCATATCCAATCAGTATGGATCAAATCCGATGAATATTGTTGCAAATGTCTTTTCAGAAAGGTTGGATATTACGATTGTCAGGGAAAACGGATTGACTTTTTATACATAATATGCAATAATAGTCTAAACCATTCGGAAGGAGTACTACGATGAAAATAGAAACGAAATGCGTTCAGGGCGGTTATACCCCCGGAAACGGCGAACCGCGTCAGATACCGATCATTCAAAGCACCACGTTCAAATACGCGACCAGCGAGGATATGGGAAAACTGTTTGATCTTGAGGCAAGCGGTTATTTTTACACCCGTTTGCAGAACCCGACTAACGATATGGTCGCGGCAAAGATCTGCGAATTGGAAGGCGGAACTGCCGCAATGCTCACATCATCCGGTCAGGCGGCGAACTTCTATTCCATCTTTAATATTGCCAATTGCGGCGATCATGTTATCGCGAGTTCTGCAATTTACGGCGGTACTTTCAATCTGTTCAGCGTCACGATGCGTAAAATGGGCATTGATTTCACCTTCGTCAGCCCGGATTGCACCGAAGAAGAACTGAACGCCGCATTCCGTCCGAATACCAAGGCCGTCTTCGGTGAAACCATCGCAAACCCGGCTCTTGTCGTTCTCGACATTGAAATGTTCGCCAATGCGGCTCACGCCCACGGCGTTCCGTTCATCATTGACAACACCTTTGCAACCCCGGTCAATTGCCGCCCGATTGAATGGGGCGCAGATATTGTTACCCATTCCACTACCAAGTATATGGACGGTCACGGCTCCGGTGTCGGCGGCTGCATCGTTGATTCCGGCAAATTCGATTGGATGAAATACGCCGACAAGTTCCCTGGACTCACCACCCCCGATGACAGTTATCACGGCATTGTCTATGCCGAAAAATTCGGACTCGGCGGAGCCTTCATCACCAAATGCACCGCACAGTTGATGCGTGATTTCGGCTCGATTCAGTCACCGCAGAACGCGTACCTTCTTAACCTTGGGCTGGAAAGCCTGCACGTCAGAATGGCGCGTCATTGCGAAAACGGTCAGGCAGTCGCCGAATTCCTTTCCAAACATGAAAAGGTCAGTTGGGTGAACTATTGCGGTCTGCCCGGCGATAAATATTATGAGCGCGCACAAAAATATTTACCAAACGGCTCCTGCGGCGTCGTCAGTTTCGGCGTCAAGGGTGGTCGAAAAGCGGCAGAAGAATTTATGAAAAACCTCAAAGTTGCCGCGATTGAAACCCATGTCGCCGATGCCCGTACCTGTTGTTTGCATCCGGCGAGCGCCACTCATCGACAGATGACCGATGAGGAACTGATGGCGGCGGGCGTTTCCCCCGATCTCGTCCGTTTCTCTTGTGGCATCGAAAATGCACAGGATCTCATTGATGACATTGCGCAGGCGCTTGAAGCGGTAAAATAACCTCCAAAAACTTCGGAGTCTGTTGCTTGTAAGACAGTATTTTTTCGGAATTAACGAATTACGGCACCTGTCAATCAGGATTGAGTAAGAAACACACGGATTTCAACATTTGTTGGAGACCGTGTGTTTTTTCGATATTGTTTATCTTCCTCGAAAGCCGCAAATCAATCTTGAACAAGTTCAGAAAATCAATTATAATGTGTGTACCTACGGTGCAATGAAAACGAATTCCGTTTTATGAGGAAACCGATATGAAGAATAAAGATATAACGGCAGTGCTATTTGCTGTATTGGCTGCGTTGTTTTATGCGGTTAACACACCGCTATCTAAAATCCTTCTTGAATATGTGCCTTCGACATTTATGGCGTCATTTCTGTATTTAGGAGCAGGACTGGGGATCGGCTGTATGTATGTGTTTCACTGGAAAAGTGAGAAACGTTCCGAACGACTTGAACGGAAAGATCTCCCATACACGGTCGGAATGATCGTGCTTGATGTTGCCGCACCGATTTTTTTGATGCTTGGTATCAAAATGGGAAATGCGTCAAATGCGTCTCTTCTAGGAAACTTTGAGATTGTTGCCACCGCTATAATAGCCTTGTTGTGTTTCAAAGAAAAAGTATCGAAGAAACTATGGATTGCAATTGGGTTTATTACGGTTTCCAGTATGATTTTGACCTTCAATGGTTTGGATGGTTTTCGCTTTTCCTATGGTTCGCTGTTTGTTCTTCTTGCCACTTTGTGCTGGGGGTTGGAGAACAACTGTACACGCAGTATCTCCGAAAAAAGCACATATGAAATCGTAACATTGAAAGGACTGTGTTCCGGCGCGGGTTCATTTGCCATTGCGTGTATTATCGGAGAAAAACTCCCGAATATAAAATACCTTTTTTACGCGATGCTTTTAGGGTTTGTTGCTTATGGATTAAGCATATTCACATACATCAAAGCACAACACCGGCTCGGTGCGGCTAAAACGAGTGCATATTATGCAGTTGCTCCTTTTATTGGGGCTGCTTTGGCATTTGTTCTTTTTGGGGATGGACTCACATGGAGATATTTGATTGCCCTACCGATTATGGTAATCGGAACGATTTTTGTTGTGTATGACACTCTATTTCAAAAGCATTCATAGTTTTTTTTCTGTGTGAACGATCGGAAATTTGATATCTATTATCAAAAGACGGCATCGTACGCCCTCGGAGGGTTTGGTAAGATGGCGTATGTGGAAGCAACCGATAAGTTCGTCGGCGGAAAAAAACAGAAGATATATTTCGAATAAGCCTTTATTGGCTTTATTCTCATGGATGAACAGAAAAAGCGGAACAGGTATGAACGAAATCATACCTGTTCCCAAGATACATATTGTTGTTTTACGAACCCAGCACTTTGCACTGGGGTTTTTGTATCGGTCTTATTTGCCACACGCGGCGGAAAGAACCTTATATACAAGTTTTTCGTAATCGTAAGTATATGGATTTTTCTTTTCGCCGTTGACATAGGTAGCAAAATCGTGGAGCATCGGATAATAACGCTCATGAGGGCCGAATTTCGTCGTGACACCTTTGGCGTTCCAACCACCATCTTCGAGATTTTTTGCGTCCACAAGGCGCATATCGCAGGTCAACTCGCCACCGGGACCAAAGGTGTTTTCTTCGAGTGGCTTGATTTCGATCTGCCCCTTTGTGCCGATGATGACAAGTTGACGGCGGTAAAAACCGCCCGGCTCGTTGGCACTGGTCTTTGCAAATGACCAGCCGTGTTCATAACGAAGAAGCGCAAAGCCGTAATCTTCACTCGTCACGCCGTCAATATTGGTCGAGGTGTTCTTGGCAATGACTTCGATCGGCTCGCCCTGAAAACCGACGATGAGGTCGATGAGGTGGCATCCGAGAAAGAACATCATACCGCCCTTGTAATTGCCGAGCCATTTGCGTTTGACGACCGGGTGACCGCAGTCCATATGCGCCTCAATGTTCAAAATTTCGCCGATTGCGCCCTCTTTGATGAGTTGCTTTGCCTTGACGACGGCGGGATTTTGGCGGTACATATATCCGAGTGAAAAGACGAGTCCTTTCTTTTCGGCAAGATCGACCATGGCATTGAATTCTTCCGTGTTTTCGCCGCCCGGTTTGTCCATATGAACGGGAAATCCCGCATTGAGCGCCATCACGGTGTAATAGGTCAGGTCGCGTTCGCGTGCTTCGATGATGACGCCGTCAAGACCGGGCAGTTTTAAGCCTTCTTCGGGTGTCATAAAGGGAATGTCGGAATAGGTATTTTTGACATCGGCGAGTTTGCCGTCGAAATCCTCGTATTCCAGGGGCGAGCCTCCTTCGGGGCAGATGGCGAGAAGTTCGAATTCATCGGAGTGCATTTTCATTGCGTCAAGGGTGGCGGTGGCGTGATCGTGCATAATGCCGATTTGAATGACTTTCAATCGTTTCATTTTCCTTCTTCCTTTACAACTAAAATCAATTTTCCTGCGGTCTTGCCGGATTGCATCAGATCCTGTGCCTGTTCGGCTTCCGACATTGGGAAAACGCGGTAGATCGTCGGTCGGACTTCGCCGCTTTCGACTTTCGGCCAAAGAATATCGGTCATATCGGTCAAAAGTTTTTTCTTTTGCTCGGGGGTGCGACTACGAAGATTTGTGCCGATCAAACGGGTACGGCGGGCATACATACTGCGCATATTGACATTGGTAAAATCATCGGCGAGAGTGGCGATCATGATCCAGCGACCGTCGAAATTCATATACGGCATACATTCGCCGACATCGCTTCCGCCGAGACAGTCGACCGTGATATCCACGCCGTGACCGGCATCCAATTCCGCCTTCATCACATCGGAAAGTTTTTCGCGGGAAGTGTTGACGACGATATCGGCAGGGAGATGAGCGATCTTTTCGGCGAGTTCATCGTTGAGGACGGTCGTGATGACGCGTGCGCCGAAGGCTTTTGCCATCGGAATCATCACGCTTGCAAGACCGCTTGCGCCTGCGGTGACCAAAATGGTATCCCCTGAACGAAGGTTGCCTTCGAGGAATAAAAAGAGATACGCGGCACCGTAAACTTCGGGC
Organism: Clostridiales bacterium UBA1758; assembly: GCA_002315595.1. Lineage (GTDB taxonomy): Bacteria > Bacillota > Clostridia > Oscillospirales > UBA1758 > UBA1758. The sequence goes on from DCHG01000069.1 coordinate 11,376, forward strand.
AGACCGGCGGCATCAACGGTGGAAAGTCCCTTTGGAATCGGCATCAGCAGTTCTTCGGGAACGGCAACGTATTCCGCATATCCGCCGCTTCCGAGCAGTGCGCAGACACGGTCGCCAACCTTCCATTTGCCTTCGGAAGCGACGTTTTTGCCGACCTTTGCAATGACGCCTGCGGCTTCCAAACCGAAATAATTCGGCCAACCGGGAGGGGGCGGATAGGTGCCCGCCTTTTGCAACAGATCGGCACGGTTGACGCCTGCGGCATAGACTTCAAGCAGAACTTCATTTTCCTTGATGATGGGATTGGCGACCTCGCTCCAAACGAGATGTCCGTCCGCACCTAAAAGCATTGCGTGCATAATATACCTCTTTTCCTTTATTGAATTTTTGACCAGTCGAACTGTACGACGATCGGGAAGTTTTTATCATTGATCAAACGTGTGTAAACCTCACCGCAATCGGAGGGAGAGTGGATCTCACCGATCATCTGCTTTAAGTCAACGCGTCCCATCGCCATCAAACGAAGCATTGCGGCAATGTCATCCTGATGGGTGAAAAAGCCCGGACGCGATTCAAATTCGGGGCGGGCAAGCGTATGCGCACCGATCATCGTGATGCCCGGTCCGTGTACTTTGCGATAATAGTCGATGGTGAAATTTTGATCCCTTGTGCAACCGAGAAGGGCGACACGACCGAATTTTGCCATGCAATCGAGTGCCTGATCCAAACCTTTGCCGACGCCGGTGACTTCAACTGCGACATTGACGCCGCCGTTCGTGATCTTTTTTACCGTTTCGGCAAAGTCAGGCTCGGTCGGATCGAGTGCGTAATCAGCACCGAATTTCAGGGCGAATGCGCGGCGTTCGGCGACGGGATCCACGGCGATGACGGGGACGGCACCGGCGGCGTGTGCGATCTGCACGGCAAACTGACCGAGCGTGCCGAGCCCCATAATCAGGGCGGATTCCCCGATTTCAAGGCGGGTTTTGCGGATGGCCGCCATCGGGAAAGTCGTGATATAAGACATTGCCGCGGAATTCAGGTCATTTCGGTCGTCAAGTTTTACAACGCGTGATTCATGCAAAATATTGTATGCGGCATGAAAAGACCCAAACATTGCAACGCGGTCACCGGGCTTGATCGAGGTAACGGCAGTCCCGACTTCTTCGACGATGCCAGAACTTGAATAGCCGAGAAAACGGGGGAAATAATTGTCCTCGGAAACGGGATCGCCCGTGATGGAAACATTCGGATTGGCAGTAATATTGGCACGTTCCGTTCCGCAACTGACGGTGGAAAACGCGGTTTTGACCTTCACGGAGTATTCATTCATCGCAGGGAGTTCGTGATCGATCAGTTCCGCCGTGTTCTTTTTGGTAAAAACGATCTGTTTGGTTGTCATGTGCCCTCCTTATTTGATCGCATTCAAACTGCGAAGTTCGCGTAAAATTCCGTCCTTTACGGTAATGAAGTCCGAGGGTTTTAGCCCCGTTTCTTTCATGATTTTCGAGCAGTCAATATCGCGGTTGAACAGACGGTCGTATTTGAAAATATAATCCGAACCCTGTTGTTCGGTGACCTGTTTTGCGTAGGTTTCGGAATCAATCCACTTGAATTCCACGCCAAGGGCTTCGGTGTAGATGTCGGCGATCTCGCCCCAAGTGAGGTTTTGCCCGGTGGAAACGGTATAGGCTTCGCCTAAGGCGTTGGGGTGGAACAGAAGATTTGCGATCAACTTGCCCGAATTTCCCGACCAGTCAAGACCGGCACAGAGATTTCGGGATGCCTTCGGCACATAGAGTTTTTTGCCCTCTTTCGCGGCGTCAAGCACCATGTGACCGGTGTTGCAGACGATATCAAAACGGATGTTTGAAAAAGAAATGACCGGGCGTACCACTGTCCAGTTCGGTTTGACGCCGGATTTCACCAAATCATTCAAATAATGTTCGCATTTCGTTTTCCCGAGCGCGTAGGTTTCTGTGGCGAAAAAGCCGTCATCTTGAACGGTGTCAAATAAAAACGGTGCCGTTTCGGTCAGCGGATGTTGCTTGTCCGCATACACGCGATAGGACGAAAGAAAGATCAGATGATCGGTGTTCGCACTTAAAAGTTCGTGATACGGACGATAGGCTTCCGCATTCGGGTAGTGCAGGAAGTTCACGATACCGTCATAGTATTTTTCGCCAAAACGCTTTTTCAGGTTTTCAATGGTTGCGTATTCTTTGAAAAACTTCAAGCGTTCATTGTCGGAAATCTTATCTTCCAAACAGATGACATCGACCAAGTGACCGTGTTTGATGAGTTCCTGCCCGACATAGGTGCCGAGGGTGCCGCCGCCTGCGATTAGCAGGATGCTTTTTGAATTCATATTCCACCTCCGAATATATTTTCAATTCATATTGTAATCAATCACATTTTGCGATACAATAGAAATTATTGTAAAAGAAGGTAATATTCTCTAATATTTATCGGGGTGATGGGGTGAATAACGCACAATTTTTGAATGAGTTCGGCTTTCATCTGTTTCGGTATTCAAGTTTTCGCCACAACGACTCTTCCAAGAGTCCGGGGGTGGATCATTATTACATCGGGTGGATGCTTCACGGAACTGCGAAATTCGTATCCGCAGATCGTAGTTTTACGATCAAGGAGGGCGAAATGGTCTTTATTCCGAAGCATTACCGTTATCATTCCTATTGGTATCCCGATGATGAAAAGCGGCTCGACTGGTATTCGATCTCTTTTGATACGATTCCGCTGACGGAGCAACAACGATATTCGTTGCAGACAATTCCGTTTGACGATGAGGAACTAGCACTGTTTCGACAGATCACCGATGATTATACGGTGAATTGCAAAAACATCGGACTACTATATCTGTTTTTGGGAAGGGTGTTTCAAAAAATGGAACATCCGCCGTATCGTGCCAGTAACATCGTCGAAGCGGCAAAGGAACTAATCGGCGAAAACCCGTCCGACTCCATTCCACAGATCGCCGAAAAATGCGGCGTCAGTGAGTCGGCACTGTATCTTCAATTTCAAAAATCGGGCGAAGACACGCCGAACAACATCCGTCAGCGGACGATCTGTGAGAGGGCGGTGGAATTGTTGCAATCCACGGGACTACCGATCGAAATGATCAGCGACGAACTTGGGTTCAGTTCAAGTTCGTATTTTCGCAAGGTGCTCAAAAAGCATTTCGGGAAAACACCGCGCGAGATCCGAAACGGCGGAAGATTTATGCCTTGATATCGAGATGGCTTTTTTTGTGTGATCGTTGTATAATAATCATATAGCGAAAGGCGGTGAGGAAATGCCAAAGGAAAAAGAATTTTTCATCCGTGTCCTGCGTGATCATTTGGCAGAAAGACCGACGGAAGTGAGCGAAGAAGAACTTACACTTGATTGGGATGTCCTCATGCGCCTTGTCAGGACACAGGCGGTCGAAGGCATTTTTTACACACAACTCCGTGATCGGTTGCCTGAAATCGTGAAAATCAATCCGAAAGCCGCGGTTCTTTCGAAATGGTACGCCGTGATCCTACGATTTGCGGTGGAACGGGAAAGTTTTTTGGCGAGTTTTGACGCCACTATGACGGAAAAAAAGATCCCGTATCTTCTGTTCAAGGGAATTGAGATCGCCGAATGTTATCCGAGTCCACAACTTCGCACAATGGGGGATTTAGACATTTTGGTCCGTCCGGAGGACAAAGAAGCCGTCGATCACATATTGTCCGATTTTGGGTGGAAAGCGTCCCTCGGCGGTATGAATGAATGGTTTTACAGTCGGACAAGCGGAAACGGCGCAGATGTCAGGATGGATATCGAACTTCATCACCGTTTGATGTACGACGAGCCTTGTTGCACCGAAAACCAACATCTGTATTTGGATGCGGTATGGGATCATTCCGCCGTCCGTCAGTCGATGCGGTACCAAATCGACGACAATTTTCATTTGACCTATTTGATGCTCCACCTACGCAAGCATTTTATGAATTCGGGAGTGGGAATTCGACAATTCGTTGATGTTGCGGTATTTGCCCGAAGCAAAAAGATTGATTGGGATCGCTTCTCGGCGGATGTAAAAATGCTAGAAATCGACAGATTTTCGTCGATCTGCTTCGCATTGATCGAAAAATGGTTTGGAATTTCACTGCCGACGGATCACACGACTCTTTCACAGACGATGATTGACGAGGCAACCGAAAAGATCCTCGATAACGGGTTATTTGGCTTTGACGACGAAAAAAATGCGGAAAATCGGAGCATTGAGGAAGTCTTTAACCGAAAAGATGGTACGCGAAAGAAAAAGTCGCAATTGATCATCCACGAACTTTTTCCGCCGCTTCGTGAAATGCAGATGCGCAGACGCTATCTGTTTTTGAAAAAACACCCCGTCCTTTTGCCCGTGGCATGGGGGTATCGTTTTGTTCGCGCCGTGCTTCATGCTGAAATGAAATTGCCCGCAAAGCGCATTGAACGGATTGCAGGCGTCAATGCGAAAATGATTGAAAATCGTCGAAATGAACTTTCCAAATGGGGTTTATAAAACAAGCCTTTGACAAAGAGCAACACTTTGCCAAAGGCTTTTGCTATTTCTCAAACGGCAGAATTCCGCGGCCTCGGAAGACGGCATTCAGATCCGCCAAAACACGCTTTTTGTCGGCACTCCAAATAGGAGCGATGAGGTCGCGCTTTGCACCGTCACCCGTCAAACGGTGAATGACAACCGATTCGGGCAAGATCTCCACGGCGTCAGCGACGAGAGTTAAATATTCCTCTTTGGATAGCACATCAAAGGAGCCGCAACGGTATTCTTCGGCAAGTTTCGTTCCGCGAAGAACGTGGAGAAGTTGCAATTTAATTCCGTCCGTACGGTTTCCGACGAATTCGACGGTTTTGAGCATATCGTCAAAACTCTCCCCGGGAAGACCGAAAATCACATGGGTGATGCGGTGAATATTCATCTCGGCGAGGTCGGCGACGGCCTTTTCATATACCGAAAGCGGGTAGCATCGGTTGATACGTTCGGCGGTTATGGGATGAATGGTTTGCAGTCCGAGTTCCACCCAAAGCGTCGTCCGTTCACTGAGTCGACGCAACATTGCAAGGGCGTCGGGCGCAAGGCAATCCGGCCGTGTTGCGATGGAAAGACCGACGATATCCGGCTCGTCGGCGGCTTCGCAATAGATGCGTTCCAAACGGTCAAGATCGCCGTATGTGCCGGTGAAACTTTGAAAATACGCGATGTATTTCAGCCCGTCACCTTTTGAGCCGAGAATATGCTTTGCCTGCTCGATCTGTTCGGCGACGCACAGGTTATTTGAAGTAGCAAAGTCCCCCGAACCCCCGGCGGAACAGAATGTGCATCCACCGTACCCAACGGTGCCGTCACGGTTGGGACAAGAGGTTGCGGCGGAAAGTGCAAGTTTATAAACTTTTGTGCCGAAAATTCTGCGGCAATAGCAATTCGCCGAAAGATATCGTTTCATTGGCAACCTCAATAAAATTCTTTTCTCTATCATAGCGGAAAATCACGACAATTACAAGCGAATCCGAAAAATCGGGCAAACGAGTATTGACTTTTGTGACGATTTTCGGTATATTTATATCAATTAAAATGAAAGCGGGCAGAAGCAATGACATTCGAAATTCAAAAAAATCAGTTCATAAAGGATGGAAAGCCGATCAAACTCATCTCTGGCGCGGTACATTATTTTCGCAATATGCGCGGAACATGGGACGATATTTTTGAAAAAATGGTTGCCTGCGGGTGTAACTGCGTCGAAACCTACTGTGCATGGAATTTGCACGAAAAGATCAAGGACGAATTTCGCTTTGACGGCAACCTGAATATTCGGGAATTTCTTCGTACTGCCGCAAAGCACGGTTTGATGGCGATCGTTCGACCGGGACCGTATATTTGTTCGGAATGGGAATTCGGCGGGCTTCCGTGGTGGCTCCAAAACGAAGAAGAAATGGAAATCCGTTGCTTCAACCCGAAATATATCGAATATTTCGACCGTTACCTCGATCATCTTTTTGCGGAAATTCGCCCTGAACTTTGCACCAACGGCGGCAACGTCATTATGGCGCAGTGCGAGAATGAGTACGGCTCGTACGGCGACGATAAAAAGTATCTGAATTATCTGCGGGATGGCTATCGTGCCCGTGGAATTGATGTGCCTCTTTTCACCTCCGATGGTGGAGAATGCGGAATGGTATTGGACGGAACGATCGACGGTTGCCTTTCGACGCTGAATTTTGGAAGCAAGGTGGAAGAAAACTTTCGCTTTCACGATGAAATCTACCCCGATGTGCCGAAAATGTGCATGGAAATGTGGGACGGCTGGTTTGACGCTTGGGGTGATGAATATCACCATACGACCTCGGTGGAAGATTACACCAAGACCGTGCGTGATATGCTGAAACGCGGCAGTTTGAATATGTATATGTTCATCGGCGGAACGAACTTCGGCTTTATGAACGGTGCAAACCATTATGAAACCTTTACGCCCGACGTCACAAGTTATGATTATGACGCGATCCTGACCGAATGTGGCGACATCACGCCGAAGTATCTTGCACTGCGTGAGATCTTTGCACAGTATGCGGAAAAGCCGTTGCCCGAAATCCCGAAAAACCGCGAAAAAAAGGCGTATGGGCGATTTGAACTGACGGAGTCGGCGGGGTTGCTTGAAAATCTTGAAAAAATGTCAAAAGCGATCCATACCGAAGTCCCGAAATGTATGGAAGCCTACGGCTTCGGATTCGGTTATATCTCGTATCGAACGACCCTGAACCGCGATTACGACGATGCGGTGATCTCGTTTGAAAGTATCGGCGACCGCGCGCAGATCTATATCAACGATACCTGCGCCGGTACGGTTTATATCAATGCGTCGCTTGAATGCAAGTTTTCGGCAAAAAAAGGCGACACATTGACCGTTCTTTGTGAAAATATGGGGCGCACGAATTACGGCTCGAAAATGATGCGCAAAAAGGGAATTGCAGGTCGTTGCCTGATCGACGGAAAGATCCACTTTGGGTGGGATGTTACCCCACTTCCGATGGAAAACTTAGATGCAATTTCGTTCGAAAAAAAGATCACAGATGCGAAAGCCGCGTTTTATCATGGAAAATTTTCGGTCGATGTTGTGGCGGACACTTTTTTGAAACTCGATGGGTTCTCCAAGGGGTTTGTTGAAATCAATGGCTTCAACATAGGCAGATTTTGGGAAATCGGTCCGCAAAAGACGCTCTATGTGCCGTCGTCGTTGCTGAAACCCGGCGAAAACGACATTATGGTCTTTGAAAGCGACGGAAGAAGAGGGGAGCCGACGGTCGAATTTGTCGACAAGCCGGATCTCGGTAAGACGAAATAGAGGGGAAATCTTTCATGAATATCACTGTATATCTCGGTGCGTCGTCGGGGAATGATCCGTCGTTTTTAGATGCCGTACGCGAACTCGGTCATTGGATCGGATCGGCGGGACATTCCCTTGTGTACGGCGGATCAAAATGCGGACTGATGGGTGAAATCGCAGGTGCGGCACTTGAAACGGGAGCCGATGTTATCGGTGTGGAGCCGGTCTTTTTTATCGAAGCCTGCTTGCAACACGATGGGATCACGGAACTCATCGCGACCAAGGATATGTCCGAACGCAAAGCAAAAATGATCGAATTGGGTGACGCGTTTATCGCTTTCCCGGGTGGAACGGGGACATTGGAGGAAATCAGCGAGGTCATGAGCAAAGTGTCGCTCGGACATTTGGATGCGCCGTGTATTCTTTATAATCTGAACGGATATTACGATCCGCTTCGGACGCTTTTGACCGAAATGGAACAGAAGGAACTGTTCTCGGTAGAGCGCGAAAAGAATATTTTCTTTGCCAAAGATCTCGAAGAAATCAAAAAAATCATCGACGGGTTTTCGTCAAAAGACGAAATCTAATATTCTATATCGTAAAATTGTTTCCGAAAAATCAAATTGTTTCGAAAAAACATCTGCAAATGTTTTGAATAATCGGTTGTAAAATCCAATAACTTTGTCGGAATTTGACAAACTTAAAAAACTTTGCTTTTTTTCGTTGACAAATGGCTTTTCGGAAAGTATGATATAACCATCAACCGAGAAAACCGAATAAATTGCCAATATAAATTTGGGTTTATGGTCCGAATGTTTCTACCACGACGCCTTGAAGTTGTGACTATTGGTTATTCACAAAACGCAGTTCTTTTCGAATTTTTTGAAGAGTTCTTTTTTGCGTTTCGTGATTGTATTGGCAATCAGACTTTGTTTCAAGGTCTGATTATTTTTTTCCCTGAAAAGGAAGAACGATATGAAAACTTTGGAAGAAAAAATACTGAAAGAAGGTAAAATCCTTCCGGGTAATATTGTTAAGGTCGGCGATTTTCTCAATCAGCAAATGGATGTGCCGTTCCTGATGGAAATGGGACGCGAGGTCGCTGAAAAATTCCGCGGCGAAACGATCACAAAGGTGTTGACCGTTGAAAGCAGCGGTATTGCCATTGCGGTGGCGGTTGCCTCGGCGATGGGAACGAAAGCGGTATTTGCAAAAAAAGGTCTTTCGAGTAATGTTTCCGGCGATGTTTATTCCGCCGATGTTTATTCCTACACTCATCAAAAAAACAACACGATCTTCGTCAGTTGCGATTACATCACAAAAGATGACCGCGTACTGATCGTCGATGATTTTCTTGCGGTCGGTAATGCCGTTGCGGGACTTGAAAAGATCGTCCATGATGCGGGCGCAACGCTGGTCGGTGTCGCCGCCGCAATCGAAAAAGGATTTCAGGGTGGTGGCGATGCACTTCGCAACCGCGGTATCCATGTTGAATCTCTTGCAATCGTCGAATCTATCGGCGACGGAACGATTCAGTTCCGAAAATAAAACAGTGTCTTGCACGCTATGCGTGTCAGATAGTACAAATTCATCCACACATTTAGGAGGAAAAAATGAAAAAGATTCTCGCTCTGATCCTCGCAATGCTTCTTTGCCTCAGCCTCTTCGGATGCTCCAAAAACGAAACCCCGAACACTGATGCCGGTGTTGACACCGATACCGATGTCGATACGGACGCCGATCTTGTTACCGTCAAGGCCGGTCTGATCTGCCTGCACGACGAAAACTCCGGTTACGACAAAAATTTCATCGACGCTTTCAAGGCCACCTGCGAAGATCTCGGCATTGAATATGTCATCAAGACCAATGTCGCTGAAGACCAGGCTGCTTATGATGCCGCCGCTGAACTTGCTGACGACGGATGCAATGTCGTCTTCTCCGACAGTTACGGTCATCAGCCCTTCATCCTTCAGGCTGCCCAGGAATTCACCGATGTTCAGTTCACCGCTTGCACCGGCGATATGGCTCAGGGCTCCGATACCGCTAACTACCACAACGCTTTCGCTGACATATATCAGGGACGTTTCATCGCCGGTGTTGCTGCCGGTATGAAACTCAACGAAATGATTGAAGCCGGTGAAATCACCGCTGACGAAGCCAAGATGGGCTATGTCGGTGCTATGCCGTACGCCGAAGTTATCTCCGGCTACACCAGTTTCTACCTCGGCGCCAAGTATGTCTGCCCGTCCGTCACTATGGACGTTGTTTACACCGGTTCTTGGTATGACGAAACCCTTGAAAAAGAAGGTGCTGAATCCCTGATCGCCGGCGGTGCCGTTTTGATCTCTCAGCACGCTGACTCTATGGGCGCCCCGAACGCCTGCCAGGCCGCCGGTGTCCCGAACGTTTCCTACAACGGCTCCACTCAGGAAGCCTGCCCGGATACCTACATCATTTCTTCCCGTATCGACTGGGCTCCGTACTTCAAGTATGCGATCACTTCCGTCCAGAAGGGTGAAGAATTCGACACCGACTGGTGCGGTGGTCTTGATCAGGGCAGCGTCGCTCTGACCGCCCTGAACGAATCTGTTGCTGCCGAAGGCACTGCCGCCAAACTCGAAGAAATCGAAGCCGCCATCCTCGATGGTTCTCTCAATGTCTTCGACACAGCGACTTGGACTGTTGACGGCAAGACTCTTGAATCCTATGATCAGGTTGCTTACTATGAAGGCAACGAGTGCATTTGGGACGGCTACTTCCACGAAAGTGAAACCCGTAGCGCCCCGTACTTCGATCTGATCATCGACGGCATCACCCTCAAGTAATAATTAAGTAAATTATCACAGAGAAAGCCCTGCAAGTGCGCAGGGCTTTCTGTGGTATTTTCCGTTCATGATTATTTGACTAAAAAAGGAGGTTCTCTCAATGGAGGAGAAAATTCCGGCCGTAAAAATGAGAGATATAACCAAGCGATTCGGCCCGGTCCTTGCAAATGACAAGTGCTGGCTGGATATTTACCGTGGCGAAGTCCTCGCATTGCTCGGGGAAAACGGAAGCGGTAAAACAACGCTGATGAATATGCTTTCGGGCATTTACTTCCCCGATGAGGGAACGATCAGTATTGACGGAAAGGAAGTCGTTATCGCTTCTCCGAAAGACGCATTTGCTCTCGGTATCGGTATGATTCATCAGCATTTCAAACTTGTTGATGTTTTTACTGCCGCACAAAATATCGTCCTCGGTCTGGATGAGAAGTTTGATATGAAGTCCGCCTCCGCCAAAATTCGTGAAATTTGCGAAAAATACGGCTTTGAGGTCGATCCGGATCAAAAGATCTACGATATGTCCGTTTCTCAAAAGCAGACCGTCGAGATCGTAAAGGTCCTCTATCGCGGTGCCGACATTCTCATCCTCGATGAGCCGACTGCCGTTTTGACGCCGCAGGAAACCGAAAAATTGTTCGCCGTTCTTCGCAATATGCGCGATGACGGCAAAGCGATCGTGATCATCACGCATAAGATGCACGAAGTCGAAAGCCTTTCCGACCGTGTTGCGATCCTTCGTAAAGGACAGTTTGTCGGTGATGCGTTAACCAAAACCACCAACACGCAGGAAATGACCAACATGATGGTCGGTAAGCCGGTTGAATTGAATATTAACCGCCCGGAGCCGGAAGACTCTAAGCCGCGTATCGTTATTGAGAATCTTACGGTGCGCGATGTGGAAGGAACGTTGAAACTCAACGATGTTTCCTTCACCGCTTATTCGGGCGAAGTTCTCGGAATTGCCGGCATTTCCGGCAGTGGACAAAAAGAATTGCTTGAATCCATCGCCGGACTTCAAAAGGTCGAAAAGGGAAGCATCAAGTATCTCAACGACAATGGGGAAGGCGAAGAATTGATCGGCAAAGATCCGCTGATGATCAAAAATATGGGCGTGACGCTATCCTTCGTCCCCGAAGACCGACTCGGTATGGGACTTGTTGGAAGTATGAATCTCGGTGATAATATGATGCTTCGTTCCTATCGCAACGGAAAAAGTATTTTCTCCGATCGGAAGGCACCTTATGAATTGGCAAAGAAAATGGTCGACTTCCTTGAAATCGTCACACCGAGTGTTGAAACCCCCGTTCGTCGACTTTCCGGCGGTAATGTTCAGAAGGTTTTGGTCGGACGCGAAATTGCGAACGCACCGAGTGTTCTTTTGACCGCCTATGCGACGAGAGGTCTTGACATCAACTCATCCTATTTGATTTACGATACGATTACGAACCAAAAAATCCGCGGTGTTGCCGTAATTTACGTCGGTGAAGACCTTGATGTTCTGCTTGAACTCTGCGACCGCATTGTCGTCCTTTGCGGTGGACAGGTTAGCGGAATTCTAGACGGTAGAAAAACCGATAAAAAGACGGTCGGCGCCATGATGACGAAGCTGGGAGGTATGCAGGAATGATACACATTTCAAAACGCGGCGAGCTCAGCACCGGCAAAACGATCATGATTCGCGCCATTGCCATTACCCTTGCCATTATCTTCTGCGCCATTCTCACCGTTATTACGACGGGTACTAACCCGATCGACGTTTTCCGTGCGGTCATTAAGGGATCTTTCGGAAGTACCCGCAAAATGTGGATATTTGCACAGAATACCGCCGTTCTTCTCTGTATGTCCATTGCCGTAACGCCGGCATTCAAAATGCGTTGTTGGAATCTCGGTGCCGAAGGTCAGGTGCTTGCCGGTGGCATGGCGGCGGCGGCCTGCATGGTTCTTCTCGGAAATAAACTGCCGAATTGGGCGGTCATCGCCTGTATGATTGTCAGTTCTATTGTAATCGGCGCAATTTGGGCGGCGATCCCGGCATTTTTCAAGGCGAGATTTAACACCAACGAAACATTGTTCACACTGATGATGAACTATGTCGCAACACAGATCGTCGCATTTTTCTGCGTCCTTTGGGAAAATCCGAAGGGCTCCTGCAAGATCGGCGTCATCAATCAGACCACTAATGCCGGTTGGTTACCGGATCTCGGCAATAAGTATCTTCTTACGATCGCCGTGGTCGTCATTCTGACGGCAATGATGTATATCTATCTCAACTATACCAAACACGGATATGAAATCGCCGTTGTCGGTGAAAGTGAAAGAACCGCAAGTTACATCGGTATCAAGGTCAATCGCGTGATCATTCGCACGATGATCCTTTCCGGCGCGATCTGCGGTATTGCGGGACTTTTGCTCGTCGGTAGCATTAACCATACCGTTGCAACAACGATCGCCGGCGGTCAGGGATTTACGGCGGTCATGGTTTCGTGGCTTGCCAAGTTTAATCCGCTGATCATGGTCGTAACGAGCGCATTGCTGATCTTTATGGGCAACGGCGCAAGTGAACTTGCAACTAGTTGCGGATTGAATATGTCCTTCGGTGACATTCTCACCGCGATCCTGATTTTCTTCATCATCGGCAGTGAGTTCTTTATCAACTATCGCATCAACTTCCGTAAACGCGGAAAAGGAGGTAGCGAAAATGTTTGATTTTCTTTCGTTCATTCCCCGTGCAGTTATGCAAAGCATTCCGTTGATTTACGGCTGTACCGGCGAAATTGTTACTGAAAAATCCGGCAACCTCAACCTCGGCACTGCGGGCGTCATGTATGTCGGCGGCATTTCGGGCATCATCGGCGCATTTTTGTATGAAAACTCCGTCGAAGTCATGAATCCGTTTCTGACGGTGTTTATTCCACTGATTTGCTGCCTGCTCGGCTCGCTTATTATGGGGCTGATCTATTGCTTCCTCACCGTCACTCTTCGTGCTAATCAAAATGTTACCGGTCTTGCACTGACAACATTCGGCGTCGGCGTCGGTAACTTTTTCGGCGGATCACTGATCAAACTCGTCAACACCGATATTCCGTCCATTGTTTTGACCAAAACCAGCACTGCGTTCAGCAAAACGCTTCCTTTTTGGCAGGATCTCGGATGGTTCGGCGATGTTTTCCTTTCGTACAGTTTTCTTGCGTACGCCGCAATTTTGATTGCGATCTTTGCTTCGTACTTCCTCAATCGCACCCGCAGAGGTCTGCATCTCCGTGCCGTCGGAGAAAACCCCGGAACGGCGGACGCGGCGGGTATCAATGTCATCCGCTATAAGTATATTTCGACTTGCATCGGCAGCATGATTGCCGGTCTTGGCGGACTGTATTATGTCATGGACTATGCCTGTGGTGTTTGGAGCAATAACGCCTTTGGTGACCGCGGATGGCTTGCAATCGCCCTTGTTATTTTCACCATTTGGCGTCCGAACATCTGTATTTTTGCTTCAATTCTGTTCGGCGGTCTTTATATCCTCAACGTTTACATCCCGACGGGAACAAATCTTGCCGTCAAGGAACTTTACAAGATGCTTCCGTACGTTGTCACGATCGTCGTGCTTGTTTTCAGCAGTATGCGCAACAAGCGCGCCAATCAGCCGCCGGAAAGCCTCGGTCTTCCGTATTTCCGCGAAGAACGCTGACATCTTAATCGTAATAAACACCGTTTTCAAATGCTGAAAACGGTGTTTTTTGTTTGGTGTGCAAATTGAAAAACTGCGCAGAATATGATATACTGCATTCTTGACGGAGGTTGTCCGATCACCAAAGGAGGCAACGATGACATACGAACAAATTCGAAAAGAACCTGCGATTTTAACATATGTGAAAACGGCGGATGATACACTCGCGGAACTTGGATTTACCGAACACAGTTTCGCCCATGTGACAATGGTCGCCGATCGAACGGAGTATATACTCGAAACGCTCGGCTATTCAAAAAGAATGGTGGAACTCGGCAAGATCGCGGGTTTTTTGCATGATATCGGGAATTTGATCAACCGCGTGGAACACAGCCAAAGCGGAGCAATCATGGCGTTCCGTGTGCTTGATCATCTGGACTTTCCGCCGGAAGAAATTGCGACCATCGTCGCTGCAATCGGCAACCATGACGAAGGCACCGGCGTCCCGGTGAGTCCACTTGCCGCGGCATTGATTTTGGCGGATAAAAGCGATGTGCGCCGTTCTCGTGTCAGAAACCGCGAAATCGCAAAATTCGATATTCACGACCGTGTGAATTATTCCGTTACGAAGTCCGAATTGAAAATCAACGAAGCACAAACGCTGATTAAATTGAAATTGCAGGTCGACACCCATTTCAGTTCGGTTATGGAATATTTCGAAATCTTTATGGAACGAATGATCCTATGCCGAAAAGCCGCCGACAAACTCGGATTGGAATTCAAACTCATCATCAATGAACAGCAGGTTTTGTGACGCTCATGTTGAAATATCATATTTTTGATCTCGACGGTACATTGGTCGATTCCATGGGAATTTGGCAACAAATGGTGATCGCTCTGCTTGAACAGACAAAAACGCCGTATCCGCCGGATATTTTGAAAATCCTTACTCCTCTTGGAAATGTCGGTTCGGTGGACTATTTAATTCATACGCTCGGAATGACGAAAACCCACGACGAAGTGATGGAAATGATGGATCGCCATCTGTTTGATGAATATGCGCACCGTATTTTCGTCAAACCCGGCGTTAAGGAATATTTGAAAAAACTGAAAAAAGAAGGCAATTTTCTCGGTGTGCTGACGGCGAGTTTACATCGTTATACGGATGCCTGCTTGAAAAACAACGGAATTTTTGATCTGTTCGATGTTGTTTGGTCGATTGAGGACTACGGGACGCTTACGAAAAATCAAACGGAGATATATGACCAAATGACGATGCGTCTTGAATGCAAAAAAGAGGAGATCGTATTTTATGATGACAATATTTTAGCGATTTCGACCTCGAAAAAAGCGGGGATCCCGACCGTTGCCGTCTATGACCGATCCTCGGATAGGGACGAAGAAAGTATTCGAAAAATCGCAGATCGTTATGTCCGTTCTTTTGACGAAATGATGTAAAAACTTGCAAAAACCGATTTTCGGACAACGAATAAGACCGTGATGAAAGTCCATCACGGTCTTTTGCTTACATTGTATTCTGTGCGTCGATTTGTTCTTTCAGATCCTGCAAATAAAACCAGCGCTCGGTTTTTTGTTCGATTTGAGTTTCTAGTTCCTGTTCCGTTGCCTGCAACTCCTGCAAGCGGACATAGTCGCTTCCACAAAGGTTCTGTTCGACGATGCAAGCGGTTTTCTTTTCTTCCAACGCCGCAAGTTCGGCGTCGATCGTTTCATATTCGCGTTGTTCTTTGAACGAGAATTTCAGTTTCTTTTCACCACGCGGGCGTTCGGAAACGAACTTTGTTTTCTCTTTACGTATGCAATCTTCAGCCTGCTTGCGCTGATGATACCAAACCGACCAGTTGCCGACCGTGCGGTAAACATCGCCGTCACGTACCTCGAAGATTTGTTCGGCGAGTTTGTCGAGCATAAAGCGGTCGTGGGACACCGTGATGATCGGACCGGGGAAAGAGTCGAGATAATCCTCTAAAATTGACAGTGTCATGACATCGAGATCGTTGGTCGGCTCATCGAGCAGGAGAACATTCGGTGCATTCATGAGAACAGACAGAAGATACAGGCGTCTGCGTTCGCCACCGGAAAGTCGTCCGATCTGGACGCTTTGTAATTCGGGTGGGAACAGAAAGCGTTCCATCATTGACTTTGCGGAAAAAGTACCCTCATCTGTGCGGATTTCTTCGCCGATCTGGTGAATAAAGTCATAGACGCGCATATTCAGGTCCAATTCGCGTCCTTCCTGAGAAAAATGACCGATCCGAACGGTACTCCCGACTTCAATTTCGCCCGAATCCGGTGTAAGTTCGCCCGCGAACATATGAAGAAGCGTCGACTTTCCGGCGCCGTTGTTGCCTACGATTCCGATTCGGTCATCATGCAGTAAACGGTATGAGAAATCACGGATGATCGTTTTGTTATCGAAGGATTTCGAAACATGATCCAGCGAGATCAGTTTTTTGCCGAGGCGGCTGGACGCCGCGGAAATCTGAACATTGTCATCCGTTTCGGGTGCGGACTGATCTTTCAGTGTATAGTAGCGTTCAATGCGATCCTTGCTTTTGGTGGAACGTGCACGGCATCCGTGCATGATCCATTCGCGCTCGACACGAAGAATGGACTGACGCTTGCGTTCACTCGCTTGCGCCATCTCTTCGCGTTCGGATTTTAATTCGAGGAAGCGCGAATAATTCGCCTCGTAATGGTATAACTTTCCACGGGAAAGTTCGGTGATGTGATTGACCACGCGTTCAAGGAAATATCGGTCGTGCGTGACCATCACGATCCCGCCTTTAAAGCGACGCAGTCGATCTTCAAGCCAAAGCGTCATTTCCGCATCGAGGTGGTTGGTTGGCTCATCGAGGATTAATACGTCGGCGGGGTGTATCAAAGCCGCGGCAAGTGCCACTCGCTTGCGCTGACCGCCCGACAGAGTTCCGATCTTTTGCTGAAAATCGGCAAGATCGAGTTTTGTCAGCATAGACTTTGCCTCGTATTCGTCAAGTTCCCGAAATTCTTTCGGCGATTGCGAAAGAACGTGTTCAAGCACTGAGGTATCGTCGTCCATAACGGGGTTTTGGCTGAGCATACTCAACTGAACATTCGGATCACGCGTTATTTTACCCGCATCGGGCTCGATCACGCCTGAAAGAACCTTCAAAAATGTTGATTTTCCCGTGCCGTTGATGCCGATGACGCCGACTTTATCGCCCACGTTGAGATAAAAATTCACATCGTCAAGTAAATTTCTGTCGCCGAAGTTGATGGAAATATGTTCCGCTGAAAGAAGCATGGATTTCTCCTTTGGATAAATTATGCCATATGCTCGAGCATTTCCGCAGAAACACTGTAAAGCGGTGTGTCGCCCTTTGTGACGCGTGCCGCTTCCTCGACCATATAGTGCGCCATACGACAGACCTCACGCCCTGAACTTCCTGCAAAATGCGGCGTCATCAGGACATTCGGCAGTTTCAGAAGCGCACTGTCAGCATCCGGCGGTTCGGGGAAGGTGACATCGAGAATTGCGGTGATCGTCGGATCCTCGACTAGTTTTTTGCAAAGGGCGTCTTCGTCGACCTGCGCACCACGCCCGGTATTGATGAAGGTCGAATATGGCATCATTCGGTCAAAAAGTTCACTGTTGATGGTCTTGCAAAGCGACGGAAGATTCGGCAGATGGTTGGAAATGACCGTACATTCGGAAAAGATCGTCGGCAGATCCGCAGCAGTGACACCGTATTCTGGCGCGGTTTCTGCGGTGATCTCCGGGGCGTAAACAAGGACTTCGATATCGTGACGGAGGAGTTCGGCGGTTACACGACGACCGATCGCGCCAAAGCCGATGATGCCGACCTTGACATTGTAGTTGCCGGGATAGTTTTCAAAAATCTCCCAAGATTTGCTGCGATCCGTTTTACAAAGCGGCTGGATGCGAAAATAACCCTTGGTGGCAAGCATTATTTCAGACACGGCAACTTCCACCACTGGAATGGCGTTTGCCTGCCATGCGCTGTAAACGGGAATGCCGCAGGCGAGAAATTGAGAAGCGAAGGGTTTGACGGAGCCGGCTCCGTAGAACAGACCACGGGCTTTCGGAAAAATCGAACGGATCTCATCTTCCGTAAAAACCGGCATCCCCCATGTGGAAAAGATGTATTCCGCATCGTTTCCGGGCGTTAATTCCGTTTTTTTATGTACCCGACCGTCGCCGAAATATGCGTCGGAAAGAAATTTGCGTTCCTTTTCACTGAAAACGCGATAAAAGGTCGCTTCGTCTTCGCAAAGCCAAATCATTTTCGTCATAGAAATCCCTCACAATCAAAATTCTTTTATTAGTGTATCACGAACAGGGTGTTTTTTCAATCCTGCGAGGTGAAAACTACGCAAATATTCGTATTAATGCAGAGTTCAACGGTTGAATTTTTCAAACGATATGGTATAATTTTAGTGCATATATTTTGCGGAAAAAGGATGAGAAAATATGAAACGCTCAAAAATCAATGAGGCACTGAAAGAACTCGAAGCAATGTGTGCAAAGGAACATTGCTATCTGCCCCCGTTTTGCCATTTCACACCCGAAGAATGGAAAACAAAAGGTCATGAATACGACGAGGTTCGTGATTGTATGCTCGGTTGGGATATTACCGACTACGGTACGAACGATTTCGATAAGGTCGGATTTTCGTTGATCACGATCCGTAACGGCAATCGTGCGATGACGGATAAATATCCGAAGGTTTATGCCGAAAAACTTCTTTATCTCAAAGAAGGACAGTACGCGCTGAATCATTTCCACTGGTTTAAGACGGAAGATATCATCAATCGCGGCGGCGGAAATATCCTGATCCGCGTTTATAACAGTCTGCCTGACGAAGAAATTGATCGTGAAAGCGATGTTACCGTTCACACCGACGGCAGAACATACACCGTTCCTGCGGGAACACAAATTCGCCTGACGCCCGGTGAAAGTATTCATATTCAGCAGTATATGTATCACGATTTTTCCGTGGAAGAAGGCACGGGCGCCGTTCTTTTGGGCGAAGTCAGTCAATGTAACGACGATAATACCGACAATCGTTTCAACCCTCCCGCAGGTCGCTTCCCGGAAATCGAAGAAGACGAAGCACCGTATCGTTTGCTTTGCAACGAATACCCGCCTGCAAAGGACTGAATTGTAACAAATAGACGGTAAAAGGCGGTCGACGACCGCCTTTTTATCATCAATGCGGGGTGAAAATGTGAAAACCGTAAAACCCGACTTTTATTCGAAATTTTCGTGTATTGCTTCAAAATGCAAACACAGTTGTTGCCGTGGATGGGAGATTGATATTGATCGGGAGAGTATGGATCGCTATTCCGGGATGAAAGGGGAATGGGGTGAAAAAATTAGAGCAGTGATCGCCAGCGACCCGACGCCGCATTTTGTTTTGGATGCGCACGAAAACTGTCCGTTTTTGCGAAATGACGGCTTATGCGAGATGATCATCGGACTGGGTGAAGGCTCCCTATGCGAGATATGCACTGAACATCCGCGTTTTTATCATCAGTATCCCGGTCGAATGGAAGTGGGACTTGGACTTTGTTGTGAAGAAGTCGTTCGACTATTATTAGACGGATCGGCGGATTTAAAACTTATCTCCGATAGTGACGAAAAAGAAGAAAACAAGTGCGATGAGATTGCTTTAAGAGATAAAATATTCGCGATTTTTAAAAATGGTAAATCATTTGAAGAAATATTCGAAACGACCATGCGTGAAGTGGATGAAATTGCGACATTGCCGAATCGGCGACAGTCGGCGTTATTTTTCGAACACCTTGAAATCATGGAGCCGGAGTGGAGAAAAATGCTTGAACGGCTTGCCGAATACGATGGCTCACTCGTCTGTCCGGACGGAATTGCATACAAACGGCTGACGGAATACTTTCTTTTCCGACATTTTGCAGTGGGTGGGGCAGAGGACTGCACGATCCGTGCAAAATTTACTTTTTTCAGCACGATGATGATTGCTTCCGTTGTCGCAGTGACGGGTGTGGAACTTGCGGAAGTGATTCGGTTATATTCGACGGAAATCGAATATTCGGATGAAAATGTCGAAAAAATACTCGACTGGCTATACGAAATGTGAATATAAAAAACGCCATCGTAGCGATGGCGTTTTTGCGTTTTACAAGATAAATTCCAAACCGTATTTTTGCGGTTTGAGTCCGCATTTTTCGTAAAACCGAAGTGCACGGTCATTTCCTGCCCACACATTGAGGGTGACGGCGTCACAGCCCGATTTACGCGCATATTCGACCACGGCGTCATAGATCGTCTTTGCAATATTTTGTCCGCGCAAATCGCTGTCAACACAGAGGTCGTCGATATACAACACTTTTCGATCACAGAGAACGGGATTGCCCCGCGTTATCTGCATCACACAAAAAGCGTAGCCGAGCATCGTGCCGTCTTTATCGGCACAAAAGATCGGACGGTCGGGATCCGAAAGAATTGCCTTCAATGCGTCGGCGTCGTATTTTTGCGCACCTTCCCGGAATAGATCCGGGCGGATCTCATGATGGACGCTGCCGACCTGAAGCAACAGATCGATCATTTTAGGAATGTCGTTTTCGTTGGCTTTTCTGATAAACATTGGAACTCCTTTGCTGAGACGGGTGATGATACAAAAAGGATGGATCAGCATTTTTTGGTGGAATATCCGATCTTTTGCCCCATTTTTACGGGAATTTCGTGACCGTTTGCGGTGATATGAAAATATTTTTCGGGTATTTTAACTTTGTCGGGTTCAAACAACAGTATGACCGTGGAGCCGCCGTAGAGAAACTTGCCCTTTTCGTCGCCACGGTGAATACGACCGGCACCATGATAATTTTGAATTTTACCCACAAGCAATGCGCCGACTTCAATTTGTGCGACATTTCCGAAATGTTTTGTGTTCATCATCGTCCATTCCCGACAGTTTTGTAAATACACCGCCTTATGTTCCAACGCAATCGGACGGACGGTGTGCAAAACACCGGGAAGATAGTGATTTTCGCCCTTTGTACCGTCGTCGATATAGTGATAGCGATGATAATGATTCACACAAAGGCGAAAGATTAAGCAGGTGCCGCCTAAAAAATGCCGCGAAAGTACCAAATCGCCCAAAAGGGAAGAAACATCATATTCACTTTCCTTGATGTGAAAGATACTTTCTTCGTTGATCCGATAAGCGGAGAGCAGTCCGTCACAAGGCGAGATCAGGCTTTGTGGATCATTGTCGATCGGACGGGCAGAGGGCAGGATTTTTCTTGTAAAAAAATCGTTAAAACAACGATAGTTATGGCGTTCGTATTCCGAAAGATCGATATGATGCTTTTTTATAAACGGTTTGATGTATCTTTTTGAAGCGGGCGAGGAAATGAAACGACCGCAGATGCGCGACACGCTGCGCGATGTGAGTGGGCGCAGCAAAATTCGTCCGACTGCGGTTGTATATAGAAAATTCAGCATATTACAGTCCGTGGATCCAATTCGAACGCAAGATCAGGAATGTCAAAAATTCCAATGCTCCGATTACCACCATAATGATAATAGATTTGAGTCCGGGTTTTCTGACTCTGAAATTTGAAATGAATGCAAACCCGGTAAAAAGCATTACGATATAGTAACCGATGGTGAGATCGGCGGCTAACAAATGGTTGATCAGCAAAAATGTCGGAAAGATCAGTGATGCGGCAGTTACGGGAAGACCGGAATATTCGGTGCGCTTTTTTGATGCATTTTGCATTTCCTCTTCGCTGACATTAAAATACGCTAAACGTATCATTGCGGCAAGACCGTAAAAAATAAACACCAGTACATAGACAAAATAGGGGATTTTTGCAAGGATACCGAGAACTTCGACATCGTCAAACATTCCCGCGGCACGGTAAAGTGCGGAACCGATGGCGCAGGGTAAAACGCCAAATGCGACAAGGTCGGACAGCGAATCGATTTGGATGCCGTACTTTTTTTCCTGTTCGGTGCGGTTCTTTTTGGTGCGTGATACGCGACCGTCGAACGCGTCACAAAGCCCGGAAAGAAGTAAAAACATCATACCGATATACGGGTGACCGTCACCGTGGAAGCAGGCGAAAATACCTGCAATGCCGGAGGCGAGCGATAAATATGTCAGCCAAACGGTATATCCGTAAAAACCAATCATTTCAGAAACTCCTATCTGTTTTTTCGTTGAGAAACGAGCATTTTCGACGGCACAAAGATCCAAAGGCTCATTTCGGCGAGGACAAGGCCGGAGATGGTATCAAGAAAAACGTGTTGTTTGACAAGCAGGGTGGACGCACAGATCAAAATTGCAAAAATGCAACTGAACACGCGATATGACTTTGAGGTTGATCCGCCGAAAAGTCCGCGGAAACAAAACCAACTGATGGAACAGTGCAGGGAAGGAAAGAGATTGAGCGGCGTGTCGATCTGATAAATGAACACGGTAAATTTTGAAAAAATGTCGGTCCCCGTGATTTCGGCACGCGTCATGGTCGTCGGATAGAGTGCAAAGAAAAGAAAACTTACGACCTCGATCAGCAGCAGGGAAAGGAAGCGACTTTTGCAAAAAGAGGGGCTTTCGCGCATAATGAGGATGATATTGACGATCCAAAATGGAAATGCGAGAACATAGACCGTAATAAACGGCGCGAAAAACGGAATCATCGCGTCAAATGGGATTTCAAAGCAGTGAAGTGTCATCTTTCCTGCAATGAGTTTTGCCAGTTCGAAAAACAGAAAATGAAGGACTGTCACGATGATCAACC
The DNA here is from genome assembly GCA_002315595.1 of Clostridiales bacterium UBA1758. Classification (GTDB taxonomy): domain Bacteria; phylum Bacillota; class Clostridia; order Oscillospirales; family UBA1758; genus UBA1758. Next base: position 34,040 of record DCHG01000069.1, read on the forward strand.
GCGACCGCGAAAAGGGTGGCACGATCCGTGCAAATTTGGTTTTGAAATTCATAATATTATCATAACATATTTTTGTCGAAATGTATATAACAATCTTGAAAAACATCGAAAAGAACGGTCAGGTAAAAATGAAATTGGGAAAGCCTGAATTCAACAAATGTCAAATCTATTATAGCACAATGTCTGAAAATTTCAATTCTTTCCGCTGAAATTTTGTTATGAGAAATCAAACGAAACTTTGGCTGGACGCCGTATAATAAGGAAGAAATTGCAAATTCCGAAATAATGTGCAGAAAAAAACAGAAAATTTGAAAAGAAAAAACGAATTTTTTATTGCAAAATTAAAGATATGACAAATAAAATGCAGGAATTGCAACATTTGCTGGATTAATGGATGAAAAAGGCAAAAAAGAGGGAAATTCCTGCAAAATTGAATGATGAGTGAACACAGAATTCATTTTACTTGACAAAGGCGAGCAAACCGTCTATAATAAATAGGTAATTTTGGTGTGAAAGTTGTTTGCTTTTTGACTTGAACGCCACATTCTATTCCAAGGAGAAATGAAAATGAAAAAGTTACTCGCCATTCTTCTCGCACTTTGCATGGTAAGCGGACTTGCCGCCTGCACCAAGACCGAAACCGATGCAAAGGTCGATGACAAAAACGTCACCGATACAGATACTACCGCAAAAGATACAGACACTGTTGCCGTCGGCGCAGTGATCATCGCCCGTGATGACATCCCGGAAGATGAGATCTACACCATCGTCAGCAATATTTTCGAAAACACAGAAGAGATCGCCGAACAGCACGGCAAGGGTGCGGAACTCGATCTCGACTTTGCCGCCAGTGTGACGAGCGTCCCGTATCATCCGGGTGCTGCAAAGTATTTTGCCGAAAAGGGCTATGATGTCGTTGCCAAAGAGGGCGCAGGTGAGGGCGAAGTCGCCAACCTGACCTTCGGTACCGGCGGTGAAGCCGGCACCTATTACGGTTTCGGCAGTGTTCTTGCCAATTATGTTTCAAACGGTGCAGATTTCAATATCACTGCCGTTACCTCCGGCGGCTCCAAGGCCAACATCGAGGATATGACCGCCGGTGATGTTCAACTCGGTTTTGTTCAGTCCGATGTTATGAGTTATGCTTATAACGGTGAACGTCTCTTTGATGCGAAGGTGGAAGGCTTCTCCGTTGTCGCCGCCCTTTATATGGAACAGGTCCAGATCGTCACCACCAACAGTGATATTGTTTCCGTAGCCGATCTTGCCGGAAAGACCGTTTCCATCGGTGCCGCGGGCTCCGGCGTTTACTTCAACGCCATTGATGTTCTTGATGCCTATGGCCTGACCGAAGAAGACATCGAGCCCGTCTATCAGAGTTTCGGCGACAGTGCCGATTCGCTCAAGGACGGCAAAATTGACGCCGCCTTCATTGTTGCCGGTGCCCCGACCACAGCAATCACCGACCTTGCAACTGCGGGCAATGTTTATCTTGTCAGCCTTGATGCCGACCATGTATCGACACTGCTTGAGGCTTCTCCGTTCTATTCTGCCTACACCATTCCGGCAGGCACTTATTGATCTAGTGTTAATTGAAAATCGTTCCGCACTCTCCAAATTGGGGAGTGCGGAACGAATGTATTTTTGCGGAGCGTTGATAAAAGCGTTTTGAATGGAATGTTTTTATCAGGGCTTCGCCGTTGATCACTTTTCGGAGGTTTCATTTTTATGAATAAGGACAAAAATTTCGTCACGACGAGTACCGGCGAGGTTTCCGCTGACGATATTATGCGCAAATACGACAAGGAATCCGCAACCCGCATTTGGGTGGGAATTCCGTCGAAGATCGTGCGCTATGTCATGAGTGTTTTTTCCATTTTCTGTATTTGGTCGACACTCTTTTCTACGGCTGACCTGCCGATCCGTCTTTCCGCGTTTCTCGGTTTGATCGTTTTGATGGGTTATTTGACCTATCCGGCGAGCAAACACCATGTTCGTACGAACTATATTCCGTGGTATGATGTGATCCTAATGGTTGCGGGTGCTACCTGCTTCTTCTATTTCTGCTTTACCTATAAAGATCTCGTCATGGTCGTAACTAGCGCTTCGAAACTGACGAGCCTTCATCTTGTGATCGGCATCGTCGGAATTGTCGTTCTTGCCGAACTTTGCCGTCGTTGTGTCGGAGTGCCGATCCTTTGTGTTGCGGGCGCATTGCTGATCTATACATTTGTCAGCGGTCAGAGCCTGCCCCGTGTCATTTACACATTGTTCTACGGAACGAGTGGTGTTATGGCTACGCCTGTTCAAGTCTGTGCGAAGTTTATCGCGGTATTCATTATTTTCGGTGCTTTTTTGGAACGCACCGGCATTTCGAACTTCTTTATTGATCTTGCAAACTGTGCCGCAGGTGCGTCCAGCGGTGGACCGGCGAAGGTTGCCGTTATTTCGTCTGCGCTTTGCGGAATGGTTTCCGGCTCATCTGTCGGTAATACCGTCACCACCGGATCCGTCACTATTCCGATGATGAAAAAGACCGGGTATCGTCCCGAATTTGCCGCCGCCGTTGAAGCCGCGGCTTCCACTGGCGGACAGATTATGCCGCCGATTATGGGTGCCGCCGCATTCCTTATGGCGGAATATATGGGTAAAACCTACGCTCAGGTTGCTCTGTGGGCGATCCTTCCCGCAATTCTGTATTTTGCCGGCATCTTTATGTCCGTCCATCTTGAAGCAAAGAAACTTGGTTTGAAGGGAATTCCAAGAGAAAATCTCCCGAAATTCACCGTTCTTCTCCAAAAGATCTATTTGCTTTTGCCGCTTGTCCTGCTCGTTTATCTTGTTTCCGCAAATATTCGCTCCTTACAGTGGAGTGCTTCCGTTGCCATTATTTTGAGCGTGATCGTGTCGCTTCCTGCGTTGTTTGCTGACAGTAAGAACGAAACCAATGGTGCATCCGTCCTCGGTCATACCGCAAAAAAGACCGGCACGATGATCGTCAGTTCGTTGGAAGCGGGCGGTCGCGGTTGTATCACCGTCGCTGTCGCCTGCTCGATGGCGGGTATTATTGCGGGTTGTATCACGGCAACCGGCCTTGCATCGAAACTCATCAACGGCATTATCGCCATTTCCGGTGCGATCCCGAATCCGTTGCTTGCGTTGTTTATCGCTTTGTTCCTGACGATGCTTTGCTGTATCGTTCTCGGTATGGGCGTTCCGACCACCGCAAACTACTGTATTATGGCATCCACCTGCGCACCGATTTTGATTCAACTCGGAATCGATAAGGTTGCCGCGCATTTCTTCGTATTCTACTTTGGTATTGTCGCTGACATTACTCCGCCGGTCGCCCTTGCCGCATACGCGGGCAGTGCGATTGCAAAATCCGATCCGATGAAGACGGGAGTCAATGCGACCAAACTTGCTATTGCGGCGTTCATCATTCCGTATGTTTTCGCTTTGGAGCCGTCCATGCTTTTGATGGATAAGGGCGTGTTAAATGCCGCCCAGGTTATTCTGACCTCTGCGATTGGTATGTTCGGTGTTGCTGTCGGGTTGGAAGGTTATATTCGCGGAAAACTGATATGGCCGCTTCGTATCCTCGTGATCGTCGGCGGATTGTTGTTGATCTATCCGGGAATATTGACCGACGCCATCGGTATTGCCGTAGTCGGCGGAACGATTTTGGTTCAAATGATCGAGTTCGGCAAGAAATCGAAAATAGCGTAGGCAATTAACAAAAAAAGAAAAAGAGGGCTTTCGTCTGTGTGACGAGAGCCCTCAATATTTTAATTTTACAGCAACTTCATTTAAAAATCAAGCATAAATCGGCAATATTTACAATTCTTGGAGCAACGGACAAATAAAATTACTGCAATTTGTTAAATTCTACGATTGTATTCGTTTTGGAACTGTGTTATTATAATGACACAGAAAGGATGAGTCCGATGGAAAAGTAAATCCGATCCGTACCGATTGCGAAAACGAAACGTAGAAAGGGTTAGTCCAATGGAAAAGTAAGTTCGAACCGAAAGGTTTCGGTGCTAAAATTCATTAAGAGAGGATGAGTCCCAAAGGCTATCTGATTTTGGCGTGAATTGTTCGCAAATCAAAAAACAGAAAGAGGATTATTCCAATGGAAAATTAAATCCAACCGGAATTCCGGCAGTCACAGAAGCATCTGAAATCTGTAACGATTGATGCGGAAGAAAATTCTGTGAACGATGCGGAAACGGGAAATCCGTAGAAAGAGGGGTTAATCAAGGATGCTAGATAACAAGAACCACCGATGAGCCTTGGCTGTGTTGAAAAAACCGGTCAAGGCTCATCATTTTTAACCGTTATTGTTTTCCATTAGCGAGCAGACATCTACCCAGCTTGAGGAGTTTGCAAGATCATATAATTCATCCGGAGTGAGTTTTACGGCACTTGCTGAGTTGCCGCAGGCGGGATAGATGAATTCAAAACGTTTCAATGATTCGTCGAGAAATACTTTTACGCCGGGCTTGATCCCAAAGGGGCAAACGCCGCCGACATCGTGACCGATCAGGTCGGAAACTTCCTCGAACGACAACATTTTCGCTTTGATACCGAAAAAAGCCTTGAATTTCGCATTTGTCACCTTTGCATCACCTGCGCAGACGACCATAACGGGACCGTCCGTTCCCATGAATGTCAGTGATTTTGCGATTTTTTCGGGCTTACAACCGATTGCCTGCGCGGCAAGTTCTACGGTCGCACTGGAAACGGAAAATTGCATTACGCGATTTCCCATACCTTTTGTTTTCAGAAATTCATATGCGTTTTCGAATGCCATATGGTTGATCCTTTCATTTTGTTTCGAATAATCCGGCTTCTTCGATTTGACCGATCAGTCGAAGAACGGATCTTTCGGCGTTTTCTAAATCGACGCCGTCGTATTTTTCCACAAGATCCGCCGCAATTTCATCGGCGGATTTTCCTTCCTCAATGCCGATCCAAATGTCGCGGCTGGTTTCATTTAAGCGTATGATGCCGTGAAAAACCTCCGCGGCTTTTCCCGAAGGAACGGCGACGATTTCGCCCGCAACCTCGGAAAGCACCATTTTTTCAATGATTTTCATAACGCACTCCTTTTTTATTTTACAATAGGATACCATGAATTTGCCGAATTTTCAACTTGTTTAACAAATGGATTAAGAAATCCCAAAGATTTGATTTGCAGGGAACAAATCGACGTAATTGCCGTCAAATCAAACGGATAATTCAATCCGTAATAAGGAAAAGGAGTTTTTATCAGTATGAAGAAATTCGGCATTTACCTCACGATGATTTTCGTTTTTGTAATATTATCGTCCTGCACGGAATTACAAAAGTCGCCGCAGGACGCTCAAATTGAAGATGACGTCGTTATTTCCGCGGAAATCGAGAATTCTAACGAAGATCAATCCGACACATCAATGCAGGATAAAAAGGATGAGTTTGCAGAAGTTGAAGCGGTTTATGTCGAGATCATTGAACGATATCGCTTGGCTTTGAAAGAAAATTGGGATGCACAAAAATGTATGGATAAGGGCGTGAATTATCTTGTTGGGCTCTATGAGGGCGAGAATCGTTCGGAGGCATATGGGTATAAACTAATCGACCTCGACGGAAACGGCGTATACGAACTGATTATCGGATCCTCGGATCAAAACGAGGATGAGTTTCAAAAATTGCTGATCCTCGATCTTTATACGGTTTCCGATGGTCAACCGATTCAGGTGTTCGGCAGTTTGGAACGTAATTGTTTTTACTATCTGGGGGATGATCTGTTTTCGAATATCGGATCAAGCGCGTGGGATGATTCCGTCGACAATACGGTGAAGTATGAGGCTAACGCCGTGACGGAGGTCGACGGAAGTGCAACCGCGGAAAATAGGGTGCAGATCGAGTTTTTATCGTTTCTTTCCAATTAAAAAATACGATCGGATTAAAAACGACGAATTGTTTCGACAGATGAATTATATGAAAGCCCGTTCGATTTTCGAACGGGCTTTTGTGCGTTTTATACCTATTTCGTGATCTTGACCGGGGTGCCGGGGGCGAGTTTTGATGCTTTCAGGATTGCATCACGGATAGCGATGGCGGTGACGGTTTCTTCCGAATCGAACGGGAACTTGTCGGTTTCAAAGAAGTTGTAAATGTCCTTGACAAGCCCGTAGAAGAAGTCGTCGTCGTTGATCGGGCGATATTCACATTCGTCTTTGCCGTGGATTTGTGCGTTGACACAGAAGGGCATGGCGCCGGTCGACCAGTTCAGCGTGACGGGTTTTCCGGCAAAGTCGATGACCACGGTCGCCTGACAGTCACGGTTGAAAAGACGAAGTTCGGTTGCGTCGGTACCGACAAGTTTGACCGCCATTTCAATCTGGTGAATGACGTATTCCTGCAAACTTCTACCGCCGCCGGTGATGATCAGACTTTCGATGTTTTCAAGGTCCTCGATGTCTTTTGCATAGCGGAGTGCGGAGGTACTGAAAATTTTAGCACCGTATTTTTCGGAAAGAGCAAAGATTTCTTTTGCACTTTCCACACTGTCAGCAAAGGTTTTGTCGATATAGGTGGTCTTGCCGCATTTCAACGCTTCGCGGGCAAAGCCGAGATGCGTTTGCGGATCAGAGGGCGCGAGAATGAGAATGTTGTCGGATTTTTCACAGAGTTCGGCAATGGAAGCACACTGTTCCATGTGGTTTTTTTTGCACCATTCAGCGGTCGGCAGACCGTCGCCGAAATGATCCAATTCCGCCCAAACATAACTGAGACGGTAATCGAGATTCATTTCTTTGTTGGCACGCTCAAACAGTTCGATATATGTATTTGCGTGCCATTCGTCAATGTAGTAGTCGATGATACCGATTTTTTTCATATTATCCTCCATAATAAACGCGAAACGCGTATTTTACAGTGTGACTCCGTTTTTGAAGATGGCGATCTCACGATAGCCGTCTGATTCGGATTTTGTTTCGGCTTTCCCGGAAGCAACATCGAGCATCAGACGGAACAGACGATCGGCGGTTTCGTTCATATCCGCACCTTCGGCAACGACACCGGCGTTGAAATCCAACCACGATGTCTTTCGTTCGTAAAGATTTGAATTCGTGGCGACCTTGATCGTCGGAACCGGGGCACCAAAGGGCGTTCCGCGACCGGTGGTGAAGATGACCACTTGCGCCCCTGCGGCGGCAAGCGCAGTTGACGACACGAGGTCGTTACCGGGACCGGAAAGGAGATTCAGACCATGGGTGCTTACACGGTCGCCGTATTCCAAAACGTCGCATACCGGGGCAATGCCGCCCTTTTGTACGCAACCGAGAGACTTTTCTTCAAGTGTTGTGATCCCGCCCGCCTTGTTTCCAGGGGACGGGTTTTCATACACTGGCTGTTGATGGGCGATATAGTAATTTTTGAAGCCGTTAATCATATTTACGGCTTTGTCGAAGATATCCCGATTGATACATCGCGACATCAAAAGTTGCTCGGCACCGAACATTTCGGGCGTTTCGGTGAGAATCGAGATGCCGTTATGTGCAACGATCATATCTGAAACTTTGCCAACGATGGGGTTGGCGGTAATGCCGGAAAGTCCGTCCGATCCGCCGCATTTCATACCGACGGTCAGCATCGAAAGCGGAAGTTCGGTGCGTATATCCTTTGATGCGATGCCGATCAATTCGTCGATAATCGCAAGCGAATCCGCGATTTCATCGTCATGCTCCTGAGAAACGAGAAAACGGATGCGTTCGGTGTCGTAATCGCCGAGTTTACCGAGCATGATTTCCTTTGTGTTGTTTTCGCATCCGAGACCGAGAAGGAGGACGCCACCGGCATTCGGATGGCGGGCGAGATCGGCAAGGAGTTTGGATGTGCAGTACATATCGTCGCCGGTTTGCGAACAACCGTAAGGATGCGTGAAAGCGGTGACGCGACCTACATTTCCGTGAACGCGGGAATTGGCAAGATTTGCGATTTTTTGTGCCACGCCGTTGACGCATCCGACGGTCGGAATAACCCAAATGTCATTACGAATTCCGGCGCGTCCGTCTTTTCGCAAAAAGCCCGAAAAGGTTGCGGGCGGTGCGGGGGAGACGGGAGCAAAGTCGGGATCGTAGTGATATTCGGAAACGCCGGAAAGCCCGGTGGAAAGATTATGCGAATGGATCCTTGTACCTGCGGCAATATCCGCAGAGGCAATTCCGATGGGGAAGCCGTACTTGATGATCTGCTCGCCTTTTTTAATATCGACGAGCGCAAGTTTGTGTCCTCGTGGAATGTCCTCACGGGCGGTTACACCGTTAAAAATCTTGCCACGGGAAAAATCTTGCAGTGCGACGGAAACATTATCGCGGGAATGAATTTTGATCATTTGGTTACTCCTTCAAACGCGGAACGCGGATCAAATTCAATCGCAATCAATGCCTTTGTCACGGCTTCAACAAATCCGGGCAGTTCACGGAGATCCTGCCCCCACCAATCGGCACGGGATGCGACCTTATCAACGCGGACGGCGGCATCGTCGTTTGCGATTTCGGCGAAGAAATCAAGAACTTCGGCAACGTCCGCAATGCGGTATTTTTCGCCGTTGCGGAGTCCGTAGAAACTGCCGTCGTCGGACTTATACGCCTTATAGAATGCGATATAGGCGGCAAAGGAGAAAGTCAAATGCTTCGGCAGTTTGCCGTTACGCTTAACGAATTCGGTGATACTTGGCAACACGCGCGCTTTCCATTTTGAGGTGGAATTGAGCGAGATTGAAAGAAGTTCATGACGTATGAAGGGATTTGAGAAACGACCTGCGACACTTTCTGCAAAGCCCACAAGTTCGTCATATGGCAGGTTCAGTGTCGGGATGATTTCATCAAAGACGCAGGCGTGCATATAGGCACTCATCGTGTCGTCCGCCATACATTCACCGACGGTGTCAAGACCGGCGAGGTAAGCCCCAAGTACCATGGAAGTGTGCGCACCGTTCAGGATACGCACTTTTCGGTCACGGTAGGGGGTAATATCACGCGTAAAAACGATGTCAAGACCGGCTTTGTCAAGCGGAAATTCGGCGGAAATGTCCTTCGGGCTTGCGATTACCCAAAGACCGAAGGGTTCTGCGGTATCGAGAAGTTGATCCTCATAACCGAGTTCGACACAGAGTTCTGAGGCTTCATTTTTCGGATAGCCGGTTACAATGCGGTCGACAAGAGTGTTGCAGAACACACAACAGTTTTCCACCCATTCCTTGAATTCGTCGGGAAGCCGCCACAGTTCGATGAATTTCATCACGCAATCGTGAAGGGTTTCGCCATTTCGATCGATCAATTCACAGGCAAGAATGTTCAGCCCCTTATCTTCGGCGCCGGTGAATTCAAGATAGCGCAAGAATAGGAGTTTTGTCAACTTGCCGGGATAGGTAAGCGGCGGTTCGGCGGCAAATTTGTCGTCGTCACGGAATTCAATGCCGGCTTCCGTCGTGTTTGAAATCACAAAACGAAGTTCGGGAAGTTTGATGACATCACAGTATTTTTCATATTCAAGGAAGGGATCAATGGATTCGGCGACACTAGTGACAACTTTTCGTTCGACGTACGGAACGCCGTCTTTCATGCCACGAAGAATGACGGTATAAATGTTATCCTGCGCACGAAAACGTTCCAAATCGCCGAAACTGATCGGCTTGACGATGGCGACGCTTCCGTCGAATACGCCGGCTTCATTGGCTCGATCAATAAAGTAATCCACAAATGCACGAAGAAAATTACCTTCGCCGAATTGCATCACCTTGATCGGATGCTGTTTGACCTCTACCATGGATGAATTGAGTCTTGCCATTTTCGTAGACCTCGCAGTTTTATAAAATGAAATGTTCGGGCAATGGTTAATTCAAAAAACACAAAAAATCAATGAAACCGATCGAAAAGCCCTTGATTTTGTGAGAAATCGGATTATAATGATTGTGGAAAGGAAGTACGATATGAACAGTATTTGTAGATTTATTCCTGCACAGAAAAGTCCGGGAACACTGTCCGTCATTCACTTTGTCTATGAAACGGAGTGGAAGAAGTTGACGCAGCCGTTCTTGAATTCGATTTTTTATATGTATCTTGTTACTCGCGGGAATGCGAAAATGCACATGGCGGACAAAGATTACAACTTGTCGGAGGGAACACTGTTTTTTACCTTTCCGGGGATCGAATATACATTTGACGGAAGCGATGATTTTTCGTTTTTTTATATCAGTTATATGGGATCACGTTCGGTGGGGTTGATGGAAGAATACGGTGTTACGGTCGAGCGTCCGGTATTCGACGGATTTTCCGATGAGATCGAATTCTGGCGCAACGCGATCCAACGCGTCAATCCGCAAAATGCGCCCGTATTGTCGGAAGGCGTTATGCTTTACACACTGTCGTTTCTCGACGGAAACAATCGGTCAAATCACAAAGACAAGTTCGATCATACGATCGATAGCGTCGTGAGATATCTTGAAAACAATGCGGGCGATCCGTCGATCTCGCTGAAAAAAGTCGCCGATATTTTCGCTTATTCCGAAAAATATCTATCCCATTTGTTTAATATCAATATGAACACGAATTGGAGCGTTTATATCAATCGCGTCCGAATTCAAAAGGCGATCAAAATGATTGACGACGGAGAAACGGATCTTGCCCAAATCGCCGCAAATTGCGGGTATCGGGATCCGATGTATTTTGTCAAGGTGTTCAAGAAAAATACGGGATTTACGCCGCGTGAATTCTTAAATCGTCAAGAGAACGTAACAACGGAATTCGTTGATTGACGATGTTTTTCTATATTATATGACAAGTATGAATGAGTGTCAATGAAATCGACTCCGAGATTTTGAAAATGTATATACAAATTTGGATTTGCGTGATAAAATAGTGTCAGTAAAGGTCTTCGGACCGAAATCAGGAGGAAGAAAATGGCTATTGTAAAAGGAATGCACCATATCGCAATTACAGCGCTTGATTTCGATAAAACGCTAGCGTTTTACGACAAACTCGGCTTCAAACCGATGATCTCTTGGGGCGATAAAAATACGCGTGCCGCGATGGTTAATGCAGGCGGTGGAGCGTGCATTGAGGTGTTTTCGAGCGACGGGACAAATCCGCGTCCGCAGGGATTGTTCCAGCATATCGCGCTTGCGGTAGACAACTGTGACGAGGCGTTCAAGGTCGCGCTCGAAGCGGGCGGAAAAGAGGAAAAAGCACCGTATAATATCGATATTCAGTCCGCACCCGAAGTGACAAAGGTGAGAATTGCCTTCGTTTTCGGTCCGAATGGCGAAGAAATCGAATTTTTCCAGTATCGCTGAAATACTATAATTCAAAACACCCGACTGACGGAGTATAATCCGTCGATCGGGTGTCTTTTTTTTTCAATAGAAAAGCCAATTGATATCAGTTTTGACGTGTTCGTCTATGAAATGATGCAAGACGTTAAAACGGCAATGAGGATTGCGGGAAGCATATTTGCGACTCTGAATTTCTTGCCCCAAACCAAATTCACACCGACGCAGAAAATCATCAAAGAGCCGACCAGTGAGATTGAATTCACCGCGGTTTCCGTCAAAATCGGCGAAATGAATTTTGCCAAGAGCGTGATACCGCCTTCCAACAGAGCCACGGGAATAGCGGAAAAAATGCAACCTTTTCCCATGCTTGAAGTCATAACAACGATAATAATAAAGTCAAGCAGCGATTTTACAAAAAGCATGGTATGGTCGCCCGTCAGACCGTCCTGAATTGCACCGACGATCGCCATTGCCCCGATACAAACCGTAAACGACGCAGTTACAAACGCGTTTACGAAATTGGCATCATTGGAATTTCCCGTGCGTTTTTTTAACCATTCACCGAATTTTTCCGTCAAATTTTCCAAATCGATGATTTCGCCGAACAGCGTTCCGATCACCAAACTTATGACGATAAACATCGACTTGCCACTGACGATTTGACCGTTGTCGATGGATAACATCCCTTCCATCGCACCTGCAATGGAAATGAACAAAACACATAGACCGCAAACTTTATTCAATGCCTCTTGTTGTTTTTCTTTTAGCAATGCTCCGAAGAAATGACCGAGTATTCCGCCGATAATAATTGCAGTGGCGTTCACCAAAGTACCTAAGCCGAGCATTCGATTACCTCTTAAATTGATGGTTTATCCGAGAAATAGTTTAGTTAAGTATAACACAGGATGAATTTACTGTAAAGTGAGTTGTTACCAAAGCAAAGGGAGTGGGGTGAGCCAAAAACAAGTTGAACGTCTTGCGGGAAACTGAGGTGCAACCGCAGCAATGTTCTAACGCAAGACTTATCATTTTGCTTACGCAAAATGACGATTCAAGTCCATAAAAACTGAATAAACCAAAAGAGAGCGATACAAAGTATCGCTCTCTTTTGGTTGGTGCGAGTGTTCTTACAGAACTTTTTTGAAAAACTCAGTAATATCAATGGTTTACAGGCTTTCAGGCAGCGATATTTACACTTAAAAACAGCATATTGAGGTAGTATTTTCAAGACGTTTCTTTCGAGAAGCGTCTTTTTTTATACCCAAAAACAGGAGGAAAACTTATGCCAACATCCAAGACCAAAACGCCAATGGAAACGGCTCCCCCGCAGGAGGTCATAACCAATATCCCCCTGTCGGAGCTGCACCCGTTTCCAAACCATCCCTTTCAAGTCCGGGACGATGATGCCATGAAGGAAACTACCGAGAGCATCAAAGAATACGGTGTCCTTGTCCCGGCAATCGTCCGACCCGTTCCTGACGGCGGCTATGAGATCGTATCCGGTCACAGGCGAAAACACGCAAGCGAGCTTGCGGGACTGGACACGATGCCCTGTATGTGTGCCGCTATGTCACCGAAGG
>DCHG01000050.1 GCA_002315595.1 Clostridiales bacterium UBA1758
GCTTGGAGCCCTTGACGGCATCGTCGGACCAGGTGGCGGTCTTTTCGAAATCGCCGATGAACATAATATACATACGGAGCGTGTCGGCGCCGAATTCATCGACAACATCGTTCGGGTTGACGACATTTCCACGGGATTTCGACATTTTTTCGCCGCCTTCACCGAGGATCATACCGTGGCTGGTACGCTTCGCGTACGGCTCTTTGGTCGGGACAACGCCGATATCGTAAAGGAATTTATGCCAAAAACGCGAATATAGCAGGTGCAGTGTGGTATGTTCCATACCGCCGTTATACCAATCGACGGGGCCCCAGTAATCAATGGCGTCCTTACCGACCAATGCTTCGGCATTGTGCGGATCCATATAACGCAGATAATACCATGACGATCCCGCCCACTGCGGCATGGTATCGGTTTCGCGTTTTGCCTTTGCACCGCAAACGGGACAGGAGGTTTCCACCCAATCAGTCATTTTCGAGATCGGGCTTTCGCCGTTATCGGTCGGCTCGTAACTGTCAACATTCGGCAACAGAAGCGGCAACTGATCCTCCGGCACAGGCACATAACCGCAATGCGGACATTCGATGATCGGAATCGGTTCGCCCCAATATCTTTGACGCGAGAATACCCAGTCACGAAGTTTGAAATTGACTTTCGTGTGTCCGATGCCCTTTTCGGTCATCCATTCAACGATCTTTTTCTTCGCCTGCTCGACTTCTAGTCCGTTGAGGAAATCGGAATTGACCATCTTGCCGGATTCGGTATCGGTATAGGCTTCCTTCGTCACATCTTGACCGCCTGCGACAACCTCAATGATCGGAAGGTCGAATTTTTTTGCAAAATCAAAGTCACGGGTATCATGAGCCGGAACCGCCATGATCGCGCCCGTACCGTAAGTCATCAAAACATAGTCCGACGCAAAGATCGGGATCTCTTTTCCGTTGACGGGGTTGATCGCCTTCACGCCGCCGATGACGACGCCGGTCTTTTCGGTGGACATTTCACTGCGCTCAAAGTCGCTCTTTTTCGCACTTTCGGCGATATATGCGTCAACTTCGGGCTTATTTGTGATCTTTTCCGCCCATTTTTGGATCAGCGGATGTTCGGGAGAAATGACCATATAGGTCGCACCGAACATGGTGTCAGGGCGGGTAGTGTAGATGAGAAGTTCGTCGCCGGTGGTGGTTTTGAAGGTCACCTCTGCGCCGGTGGAGCGACCGATCCAATTCTTTTGCTGGGTTTTAACGCGTTCGATGAAATCAAGTTCGTCAAGGTCGTCGATCAGACGGTCAGCGTACTTGGTAATGCGAAGCATCCACTGACTTTTTTCTTTGCGGATGACCTGACTTCCGCAGCGTTCACAGACGCCGCCGACGACTTCTTCGTTGGCAAGAACGCATTTGCAGGAAGTACACCAGTTGACAGGCATTTTGGTCTTATAGGCAAGCCCGTTTTTGAAAAGTTGTTCAAAAATCCACTGCGTCCACTTATAGTATTCGGGCGAAGTGGTGTTGATCTCACGCTCCCAGTCGAAAGAATATCCGAGCATTTTCAACTGATCTTTGAAGCGGGCAACGTTATTTTTGGTAACATCCGCCGGATGAATATGGTTTTTGATCGCAAAGTTTTCCGTTGGCAGACCGAACGCATCCCATCCCATCGGGAACAGAACATTGTAACCCTGCATTCTGCGCTTGCGCGTGAGGACGTCAAGCGCGGTATAAGGACGGGTGTGACCGACATGGAGTCCGTTTCCCGAAGGATACGGGAATTCGATTAAACCGTAAAATTTCTTTTTATTCTGATCGATTTCTGCATGAAAGACGTTCGCATCGTCCCATTTTTTCTGCCATTTTTTCTCAACGGCGGCAAAATCATATGCTCTCATTGCTCATTTCCCCCATTTTCACCGTAATCAATATCAATGATCTCTGCATCCGCCCATACGCGTTCCAGAGAATAAAATTTTCTCGTTTCGTCAAGGAAAATATGCACAACGACGTCGCCGTAATCCATCAGCACCCAGTTGCCTGCCTGATAGCCTTCCACATGAAGCGGCTCAACGCCGAATTTCTTTTTCATTTCTTCTTCCACTGCGCCGACAAGGGTATTGACATGGGGAGTGGCGACGCCTGTGCAGATGATAAAGCAATCGGCAAGGCTCGTCAGTTTTCCGATACGCAACGCCTTGATGTCAACGGCTTTTTTGTTGTCAAGGATCCTGCAAATTTCGGTTGCGGTTTCAGTATAGGTCATAATCTCATCCGTTCCGCCATATGGCTAGTATAGGGTTACTAATCTTTTTTAAAAAGATTAAGTTCGGTGATCGGCTGTTCATAGGGGTTGAAGTATTCGTTAATCAGTTCCAATGCCTCATCTTCGTTGACGAAGGTGTAGGACAGACCGTTCATATATTCCGGCGTATTCGGAAGCGTGTAGGTGTGCAGGTCGTTTTCGTAATCGAGTCCGACGCATCCCTTCGCGTACCATGTGATTTCGCCGAGAGAAAGGTCGGTTTTGACATTGTCAAATACGATCTGCGCAAGTTCCGGGATCTTCGGAATGGTGTTGACGCTCATCATCTGTTTTGCGACGGCTTTGATGAATTTTTGCTGAACGGAAATTCGTTTGATATCCCCCATCGCGTACTGACGGAAGCGGACAAGTCCCATTGCCTGCTGACCGTTCAGCACCTGCAATCCGGGTTGAATGTCAATGACGAGATCCTGCCACGGATCGGTGTAGTAAAGTCGATTTTCGACATTGAATTCAACGCCTCCGATGGCGTCGACCATCAGAATAAACGCATTCAGGTCAATAATAACATAATTGTCGACCTCAAAGCCGAGCAAATAACTGACTTCGAGTTTCAACTGGTCGATATTGCCACCGCTTGCGGTACCGTAAGCGGAGTTGATCTTTTTCACCTTGCGGCTGACATTGCTCGCCGTATCACGCGGGATACTCATCACGTCGACGCTTGTGATCTCTTGGTTTTCGGCATGGAAAGTTGCAACGAGAATGGTATCGGTATTGTACGATCCCTTATCGAGTCCGACCACAAGCATCGTATAACAACCGTCTTTGTACGATTTCAAAACCTCCGGCTGGTCCCCCGTGACATCGTCGGGATTTTCATCCGGCGAAGTGTCAAGGTCGGATGTATCAATCGGATCGGGATCGTCGTGTTCCGGCGGACGAACAACGATTTTCAAAACCGCCGACACGCCGACAATCAGTACCGCAATTACGACAAGAACGGTGATGAATTTTTTCCACGGAAAATCACGGACGATTTCCACATTTTCGTCGTCTTGCGCACTCTGCTGAACGCTTTCGCGGTGTTTCGGAACTGTATTCCGATGATTATCGTGCTGTTCGGAAATATGCGTATTTTTCGTTGTTTTTGAACGAGATTTGGTCGATTTACCGCCAAATAATTTCATAATCAATGCCTTTCAAACTCATTCGAGCGTATGATCCTTTTGGGTGTCAAGTAAATATTTCAGGGTTTCGGCGGTTTTCGGACAGACCGCGTTGCCCAGTTTTTTCAAATGATCGACCGAACGCGTCAACGCAATGATCATGGCTTTGTCAAGGTCGTCGTATGCGACGTTTCGCACATCATCTACCCCTCGGAAGTCTCTTCCCGGCTCAATATAGTCCGCAAGCCAAATGATCTTGTCGAGTTTGCTCATGTTCGGTTTGCCGGTCGTATGCCAGCGGATCGCACTGACAATCTCCGGTGAAAGACCGTAATCGTGTTCGGCGAGTGCCGCCGCAGTCACCGCGTGAAGCAGTGCCGGACCGGTCGCTTCCGATCGGTCAACTATTATACCATACTTTTTCAGAATTTTCAATTGTGATTTGCGATCCATTCTGCGCGTAATATCGTGATAGCACGCCGCAGTCTTCGCCATATCGACGTCTTCCCCGTATCTTTGGGCTAATTTTTCCGCCGTTGCCACACAACCGAGGGTGTGTTCATACCGTTCGTCATCTTCAATGGCGCGAACGAGTTTTAAGTCGTTTTCATTCACAGATCTCGTCGCTTTTTTTGTAAAAAAGCGTCCTTTCCGATAGAAAAAGTTATAACCCGTAAAGATGGTTTTTGCGAATGTAATCCAAAACGCAGCCGTCGATGAGTCCCGATTTTTGCCCGCTTCTCAAAATTTTCCGAAGTTCGGTCGACGAAATTTCGACGCAATCCTCATCAAGGATCGTAATATCGGCGGAAAACCGGTTTTCAAGATCGGTCTTTTTTTCATGCAACACCTTTTCGGAAGGCGCGTCACGACGCAGTACGGCGATCTTTGCAAGGCGCATAATCTCATCCGCCCTCACCCATCGGTCAAGCGTGAGAAACATATCCGTCCCCATGATCAACCACAATTCGGCTTCGTCGCCGAACCTTGTCCGAAGTTCCGTCAGCGTATCCACGGTAAAACTTGCCCCGCCACGGCGGATCTCCATATCCGAAACACGGTGGCGCGGTAATTCCGCAGACGCAATCTCGGTCATTTTCAGACGATCCGCAGACGATGCGGTGTCGTCGGGCAGTACCTTATGCGGCGGAATATTGGCGGGGATCAGCAGGATTTCGTCGAGTTTCAGTTCCCGCAAAGCAATTTGCGCCCCACGGATATGACCGATATGAGGCGGATTAAACGTGCCCCCAAGTATCCCGATCCGCGTACTCATCAAAACTCCAAAACGGGTTTTTCGTTGTTTCGACGATAGATAACGAATTTTGTTCCGATCACCTGAACCGGCTCGCCACGGACGGCGGCACAAAGTTGGTCGCAGGCTTCTCTCGGTGTCAGCATTGCGCTTTCAAGCACCTTTCCTTTGACGATCTCACGCTTTGTCAACGCCTCGTCAAGGCTTGCGATGACGCCTTCGTTGACGCCGTCCTTGCCGATGGTGAGGATCGTGTCGATCGTATTTGCAATTCCGCGCAGACTTGCGCGTTGTTTACTGTTGAGCATTTTAATTCCTCTTTTCAAGTAGTTCGGCGAACTTTTTGACCGCGTTTCCACGATGAGAGATACCGTTTTTTTCATCGGCGGTCATTTCCGACATCGTTTTGCCGAATTCGGGAAGATAAAAGATCGGATCGTAACCGAACCCGTCGCTCCCTTTCGGCGCAAAATTGATCTCACCAGGGCAGACGCCGTCGCAGACAATGTAATCTTCGTCGTCGAATTTGACGCAGATCGAGCAAATAAACTTCGCCGTTCGGTCGTTTTTGCCGTTCATTTTTTGAAGGATCAGCGCACAACGGTCTTCGTCTGATTTGCAATCATCCCCGCCGTAGCGTGCGGAATACACCCCCGGCTCACCGTTCAGTGCGTCAATGACAAGCCCCGAATCGTCGGCGATCGACGGAAGGCGAGTTGCAGCAAAAGCCGCGTCCGCCTTAATTTTCGCGTTTTCGGCGAAAGTCGCACCGATTTCTTCGGGATCGACGGACACGCCCGCTTCCTTCAACGAAATCACCTCGTGACCGAGTTTTTCCAAAATTTCGCCCAATTCACGAAGTTTGTGTTTATTATTGGTAGCGGCAACGAATTTCATTTCAAAACTCCCCGCCGAGAGCGTCGCGTTGCATTTCGACAAGTTCCGCAATTCCTTTGCGGGCAAGTTTCAGCATCTCGGCATATTCGTCTTCGGTAAACGGTCTGCCTTCTCCCGTCCCCTGCAATTCGACAAAGTCTCCCTTGTCGGTCATAATGACATTGAAATCGACATCCGCACCCGAATCTTCGACATAGCAAAGGTCGAGCATCGGAACATCTTTAACAATACCGACGCTGATCGCGGCAACATGGTTGCGGATCGGGCTTGCGGGGATCAATCCCTGTTTCACCATTTTGCGGCAGGCAAGGCAAAGTGCGATAAAGCCACCCGTAATGGACGCGGTACGCGTGCCGCCGTCCGCCTGAATGACATCGCAGTCGACGGTGATCGTGTACGGACCGAGTGCCTTCATATCCACGACACTGCGAAGTGCGCGACCGATGAGCCGTTGAATTTCGGCACTTCTCGGACTGATCTTCAATTTTGAAATATCGCGGGACGAACGTTCCTTGGTCGCACGCGGAAGCATCGAATACTCCGCCGTCACCCAACCCGAGCCTTCCTCGACATATTTCGGCGCACCCTCGATCACGGATGCGTTGCAGATCACGCGGGTATCGCCGCTTTCGATTAAAACAGAGCCTTCCGGGTATTTGATAAAACCCGTCGTGATCCTGATATCACGAAGTTGGTCGAGTTCCCTGCCGTCAAATCTTTTATTCGAACAATCCATCAACAAACTCCTCCGGGACGAATTCACCGAGGTCATCGGCACCTTCGCCGACGCCGATATATTTGACCGGGATGCCAAGACTGTCGGCAATTGCAATAACGATGCCACCCTTTGCCGTACCATCAAGTTTTGTCAAAACGATGCCGGTAATATCGGCGGTCTTGTTGAACTCTTCCGCCTGATTGACGGCATTCTGACCGGTCGTGGAATCGAGAACAAGCAGTGTTTCACGGGATGCACCGGGCAATTCGCGTTCAATGACGCGATTCATTTTGGAAAGTTCCGCCATCAGATTTGCCTTGTTGTGCAGTCTGCCCGCCGTGTCGATAATTAGGACGTCGCAGCCGCGTGCCTTTGCCGCCGAGCAGGCGTCATAGACGACCGCGGAAGGATCGGTGCCTTCCTCGGTACCGACGAAGTCCGCCTTTGCGCGCTCCGCCCAAATACCGAGTTGCTCAACGGCTGCCGCACGAAATGTGTCGCCGGCCGCCAAAAGGACTTTTTTACCTTTTTTTGTCAGATCGCAGGCGATCTTGCCGATGGTCGTGGTCTTGCCCACGCCGTTGACGCCGATGACAAGTATGACCGAAGGCTTTGTATCGAGTTTCAGCGGGCTTCCGCCGTCTTTAAGAATTTCCAGAAGGATATTTTTCAGTTCCGCGTTCATTTCTTCGGGGGTGCGAAGCCGTTTTTCTTTTTCCGCAGTGCGAAGTTTATCGGAAATATCCATTGCCGCCTGCACACCGACGTCGGCAGTGATCAGCGTTTCTTCCAATTCGTCGTAAAAATCATCGTTTCCCGGGGTAAAGATCGAAAATACCGCCCCGAGTTTACTTGCCATACTCTGTCGGGTTTTGGTCAAACCCTCACGGAGTTTTTGAAAAAATCCCATAATGCCTCCGAAAATTGCTGATTATTTCAGGTCTTTGCCGAATTTGTTTTCGAGTTCGGAAATGCTCATCGCAAGCACCCTGGACACGCCTTCCTGCATCGTGACGCCGTAGAGCATATTGGCGGATTCCATCGTACCTCGTCTGTGGGAGATCGCGATGAACTGCGTCTTGTCGGAAAGTTTGTGCAGATAGTTTGCAAATCTCGAAACATTGATGTCGTCCAACGCTGACTCAATTTCGTCGAGAATACAGAACGGCGTCGGGCGCACTTTCATCAGTGCAAAATAAAGCGCGATTGCGACAAACGCATTTTCACCACCGCTGAGAAGCGAAATGGTTTTCAGACTCTTGCCCGGCGGTTGTACTTTAATCTCTATTCCCGAAGCAAGGACGTCATCCGGCTCGGTCAGTTCAAGTTGTGCCGTACCGCCACCGAAGATTTCGGCAAAAGTTTCGCCGAAGTGACGGTTAATCGTTTCAAAGGAGTCGGCGAAGATCGTCTTCATTTCCTCGGTAATATCGGTGATAATGCCGACAAGTTCTTCTTTCGCCTTTTCAAGGTCATCCTTTTGCGCGCTCATAAATTCAAAACGCTCGCCGACCTCTTTATATTCCTCGATCGCGCCGACATTGACGGGTTCGAGTTTGCGGATCTCGCCCTTGATTTCCGCAATTCTGCGGGTGACGGCGGCAACACTTTCGATTTCCCTTCTCATTGCCGTGGCGGCGGTGAGATTTAATTCATAGGTGTCCCAAAGCCTTGCGATGATCTGTTCTTCGTCGGATGCCGAAGAATTTCTACGGACTTCCAAACGACTGCGTTCTTCCGCCAAAGCCGTCAAAGTCTGCGACTTTCCGTGGTGTTCGCGTTGTTTTGTTTCGCGTTCGGCTTCAAGTTTCATGCGGCGGTCGGAGATGCCGGAAATATCGTTTTTGATCGCGTCACGGGCAACGGTCAAGGTCGCAACGCGATCGTTCACGGTCGTTTCCTCGGCTTCCAACTGGATGTTCTTTGCACGAATGTTTTCGATCATATCAGCACGGGACGCGGCATTGCCTTCCATGCTTTGCGCCATGTCGCGCAAGGTCGAAATCACGCTTTCTTTCGAACGGATCTCAGCGGTGACATCGCTGATACGAGTCATAATCTCGCTGATCTGATTAGCAATCGTTTCGCGGGCTTCTGCGAGTTCCTTTTGCCCGCCCGTAATCACGGCAATACGGTCGCCGATCTCGGCGGCGGAGTTTTCAAGTTCGATAATCCTGCCCGCACGATCGGCAATTTCACGCTTTGCGTCGGACTGTTTTTGAATATTGCGTTGTTTTTCGTCTTCCAACGAAAATACTGCGGCGTCCACGCCTTCCAACACTGCTTCGAAACGACTGATTTCGGCTCGCGCCGCCAAAACCGCGTCCTCGCCTTCACGCAAATTTTCGCGTGCCGCGTCCATTTGGTGTTCGACGGCGGCATTTTCATGTTCCAAAGCCTCCAATTCGGCGGCTTCGGTCTTCATACGATCGGTAAGTTTCGCCAATTCTTCCCGCTTTGATGCAAGTTCGTTGGTGCGCGATATGATGCCCGCGCTCTTTGACACACTACCGCCCGTCATCGAGCCACCGGAATTGATGACCTGACCGTCAAGGGTGACGATGCGGAAACGGTAACCGTACTTTTTGGCAAGCGTGATGGAAATATCCATATCCTCGGTGATGACGGTACGACCGAGAAGCGAACTCATAATCTCGGCATACCGATTGTCAAAACTAACCAGACGATCGGCGGCACCGAGGACGCCTTCTTCTTCCATCAGTCCGCGTTCATTCAGTTCACGACCGCGAATGGCGGCAATCGGCAAAAATGTTGCACGTCCGCCATCATTTTGACGCAGGCGATACATCGCCGCTTTTGCGTCCTCCGGGCGGTCAACAATGATGTTTTGTAATGCCGCACCGAGTGCGATTTCGACTGCGACGGCGTATTTCGGCGGAACGTTCAGAAGTTGCGCCACCGTTCCGTGTACGCCACGCAAACGACCGGTGGTCGAATCGGATAGGACGGTTTTGACCGCCTTTGAATAACCCTCCATGTCGCGTTCAAGTTCTTCAAGCAGTTCAATGCGGTTCTGCGCCGCATTCTTCGCCATAACGAGTTTTTGATAATTTTCACGCTTTTCGACGAGTTTTTCGCGTCTTTTGCCCGCTTTGAGTTCAAATCCGCCGATGATGTTGCGAGCGGACTGTGCGCGTTCTTCGGCGTCTTGTTCGACTTTTTTTGCGGATTTCAGTGAAGCCTCGGCTTCGTCCCTCGACGGTTTTTTTGCTTCGATCTCACGGTCGATTTCTTCATTTCGGTCGGATGCCGCCTGCGCCGCGGACTCATAGGAAGCGGACTCGATTTTCAACTGTGCGGCGAGGGCAATATCGGCATTCTGTTCTAAACGCAAAGCCTCGATCTTTCCCTCGGCTTCATTGCTTTCGTCCATACTTGCCTTGTTTTTGTCGGTGAATTCGGCAAGTTCGGCACGGAGTTCGTCGCCTTTCACATTCAGCGCGGCAATTTCTGCTTGTGCCGAAGAAATACTGTTATCAATATCCACCGCCTGTTCATTTTGACGACGGATCTCATCTTCAAGATTTTTGATACTTTCAAGGTTGTTTTCAATGGAATTTCGTATGACCGCGGCATCCCCCGAGCGTTCCGCGATCTCACGGTCGTTATCGGACTGCTTGACACGAAGACCTTCGATCTCCACATCAAAATCACGCATTTTCG
Organism: Clostridiales bacterium UBA1758; assembly: GCA_002315595.1. Classification (GTDB taxonomy): domain Bacteria; phylum Bacillota; class Clostridia; order Oscillospirales; family UBA1758; genus UBA1758. Next base: position 9,980 of record DCHG01000050.1, read on the forward strand.
CCGAAATCTCTTCCAATTCCGCAAACAAAGCGTCTGCGGCGGCAGTTTCACGATCAAACTGGCTTGCGGCGACGGCGTAGTCGCTTTCCGCTTTTTGGAGATTTTCGCGTGCCTTGTCGAGATTGGTCAGCCAAAGATCAACATCGAGTTGACGCTGTTCATCACGCAGGATCAAATAACGCTTTGCGTCTTCGCTCTGTTTTTTCAACGGTCCGATACGACCTTCGAGTTCACCGACGATATCACGAATTCGGACAAGACTTTCCTCAGTCTGTTCGAGTTTTTTCTCACTTTCGTCTTTACGGTGGCGGAATTTCGAAATACCCGCGGCTTCTTCAAAGACCTCACGACGGTCTTCGCTTTTTGCCGCGACAATATCGCCGACCTTGCCCTGACCGATGATGGAATAACCGTCTTTGCCGAGACCGGTGTCCATCAACAGTTCGCGGACGTCTTTCAGGCGCACTTGCGTTTTATTGATAAAATATTCACTGTCGCCCGAACGGTAGTAGCGTCGGGTGATCGCGACTTCTTCATAATCGCATTTCATAAAATGCGCGGAATTGTCAAGCGTCAGCGTAACCTCGGCAAAGCCGACGGCACTGCGTTTTTGAGATCCGGCGAAAATGACGTCTTCCATCTTTTCACCGCGGAGGCTTTTGGATGACTGTTCGCCGAAAACCCATCGCACGGCGTCGGAAATATTCGATTTTCCGCTTCCGTTCGGACCGACGATGGTCGTAATACCGTCGCTGAAATTGATCTTCGTGCGATCCGGGAAGGATTTGAAGCCTACAAGCTCGAGGGATTTTAGATACACGTATTCCCCAGCCTTTCAAAATGGAATAAACCGCGCTCGGTTTGAAATATATGACAATTTAGTATATCAATTTTTCGTTGATTTTGCAATAAATTATTTGTGAATTTCGTCTATTCGACGATTTCCACACGGAATTCGTCCGCTTCATTCACACGAACTGACGCAAAGCCGAATTTTTGAATGAGGGTTTCGCGATTACAACCATGCTGACCGATTACATCCGAAATCTTTCCTTTTTCAACGGAGATCAGCAGTGTTTTTCCCGCATAATCGTCGGATTTCAGGCAGTTTTCAACGGCGTGAAGCATCCGTTTGCTTTCAACCAACTGACCGAATGCGGGATGATACGCACCCGCAACAGCACCGCCGTGGCTCAGTTCTTCGCTCGGATTTAACCCCATTCGGATAATCGGAATATGATACTCGTCGAAGACATCCGCAATCGACGCACAGATCTCTGCCGCCTCTTCGGGCGATAGCGCACGGTATTTGCCCGCCCGCCAAAGTTCGGCAAGTTCGGTGTCCTCAATGACAACGAGGGGATAGACGCGCACACCGTTCGGTTGCAATTCCGCGATCCTTTTTGCGGTCATCACCGCACCTTCGGCGGAGTCCCCCGGCAAGCCAACCATCATTTGAAGGATGAAATTCATTCCGTTTCGTTTCAAACAGTCAACCGCTTTTTCGACGGTTTTCGCCGAATGACCGCGTTTCGACCGTATCAGCACCTCATCGACCATCGACTGAACGCCGAGTTCGACAAGTTCTACACCGTACTCACGGAGCATTGCGACGATCCCGTCGTCGATCGCATCGGGGCGTGTCGACACACGGACGCCCGTGACAGTTCCGTCCGCCAAAAAGGGTTGTACGGCACAAAGCAGTGATCTTTGCAATTCCAAATCCACCGCCGTAAAACTTCCGCCGTAAAATGCGACCTGAAACGGACCATCCGTTACAGTGCAAGCCCGACGGATCTCGTTAGAAACGAATTTCGCATCCGGCACAAAACTTTTGCCGGCAATTTTCCGCTGATTGCAGAAAACACAGGCATTCGGGCAACCCGCATGAGGGACGAAGATCGGGATGATCTTCATACGCCCATCAGTTCAAGCGCGGACTTTGCCGCCATCTGTTCGGCTTCTTTTTTACTATGTCCCCTACCCACGCCGATGACATTGGAATTAAGAAGTACTTCCACGACAAACTGTTTGTCGTGGTCGGGACCTTCGGAGCCCGCCATACGGTAGGACAGCGTTTCCTGTCTGTTTTTCTGTACAATCTCTTGAAGCATCGTTTTGTGGTCGGTGATACCTTTGTCGGTTGCCTTTTTTTCCACCGGCGCAAGGAGATTTTCAACAATGAATTTTTTTGCGGGATCAATGCCGCCATCGAGGAAAATCGCCCCGATGATGGCTTCGGTCGCATCGGCGAGGATCGAAATTCTCGTTCTTCCGCCACTGTGTTCCTCGCCCCTACCGAGAAGTAAATGGTCGCCAAGACGGATCTTCGTCGCATAATCGCCGAGTGCCGTTTCACAGACGAGGGACGCCCGAATTTTTGTCAGTTCGCCCTCCGGCAGATGACGGTGTTTTTTGAACAAATACGACGCCGAAACGAAACCCAAAATGGAGTCGCCCAAAAATTCCAACCTTTCGTTGTTTTCGGTGTGTCCGTCCCGATTTTCGTTTGCGTAAGAAGAATGTGTCAGGGCATTTCGCAATAATTTCTCATCCGAAAAAGAATACCCTAATTTTTCCTGTAAATCCTGTTTATCCATTCTGTTCCGTTTCCTCCGGGAGAATCATATACTCGATGTTTTCGGCAATGCTTTCGGTGATGTGCGAGTCGGTAAAGTCGATCGCCTGCTTGATCGCACTGCGAATGGTGTATGCCTTCGACGAGCCGTGAGCCTTGATGATTGGTTTAGAAACGCCGAGTAACGGCGCACCGCCCGTTTCGTGATAATCCATCTTCTTTTTGAAATTTTTAATTCCTTTTGCCACCATGAGCGCGGCAATTTTCGTAAAGATCGACTTTGTGAACATCGCTTTAAGTTCCGTACCGAAATACGAGCCGAGACCTTCGATCCCTTTGAGCAGAATGTTGCCCGAAAAGCCGTCGGTCACGATGACGTCGGCTTTGCCGAACATCACATCGCGTGCTTCGATATTTCCGCAAAAATTGATCTTTCCGTCGTCGGCGGCTTTTTTGAGCAACCGATACGCCTGCTTTTGAAGTTCGCCGCCTTTATGTTCTTCCGCACCGTTATTCAGAAGTCGTACGACCGGATTTTTCACACCGAACACGGATTGCATATAATAACTGCCCATAAAAGCAAATTGCAACAGATATTCCGGGGTACATTCGACATTTGCGCCGCAGTCGATCAAAAGAGCCTTGCCGTTTTCGGTCGGCAAAATCGGTGAAAGAGCCGCACGGCGGATAACACGGATGCGTTTAACATATAGCGTTCCGCCCGCTAACAATGCGCCGGTATTGCCCGCACTGACGAGTGCGTCGCCCGCCCCGTCCTTCAAAAGGCGGAGTGCAGTGACCATGGAACTGTCTTTTTTGAAACGAGCCGCATTCGTCGGATCGTCTTCCATTGTAATAACGTCGTCGGCGTTGACGATCTCAACGCGGTCGCGTTTATCGTCTGGAACAGCGGATGAAATCTCCGCTTCCTTTCCGACAAGGATGATATCAACGCCGAATTCGTCCGAGGCAAGCAACGCGCCCTTTACGATTTCAGCGCTGGAATTATCCGCACCCATTGCGTCAACGATTATTTTCATCAAATTCCCCTCCTTCGCTTCACCGTTCAGGCAAGAATATCCGTCAAACGGGAGTCGACATATTCAAGTGAACGCCTGGCGACCGCCTCATATCGAATTTGCTTTTTGGCACGCAGTCCCGAAGAACGGATGATGCCGAAATTGATCCCCATCGGATCAAATCTCACGACGGTTTCGTCGGAAATATATAGTGAAAGTGCGCCAACCGCCGTTCGATCATCAAGGTCAAGCGGCGACATTCCGCGAAGTCGTCTTGCAAGTTCCACCGCCGCAAGAAAGCCGGACGAGGTGCTTTCGATATAGCCTTCCACACCCGTGAGTTGACCGGCAAACATAATATTCGGATCAGCACGGAACGCGTAATGGCGGTCAAGACAACGCGGTGAGTCAATATACGTATTGCGGTGCATGACGCCGTAACGCATAAATTCTGCCTCTTTAAGTGCGGGGATCATGGAAAAGACGCGTTTTTGTTCCCCAAATCGTAAGTGCGTCTGAAAACCGACGATGTTGTAAAGTGTTCCCGCATCGTTGTCACGGCGAAGTTGAACCACAGCAAACGAATTCTTGCCCGTGCGCGGATCACGAAGACCGATCGGTTTTAACGGTCCGAATGCAAGCGTGTCGCGTCCGCGTCTTGCCATAACCTCGACGGGCATACAGCCTTCGAAAACCTGACTGTCCTCGAAACCATGCACCGGAGCCTCTTCCGCAGTAGTAAGTTCGTCAACAAATGCGTAATACTCCTGCTCCGTCATCGGACAGTTGATGTAATCCGGCGTTCCCTTGTCATAGCGTGCGCCGAAAAACGCCTTTTCCATATCAATCGAGTCCGCCGCAACGATCGGGGCGGCGGCATCGTAAAAATGCAAATATCCGACGCCCGGAAGTTTTGAAATACTTTCGGCTAGTGCGTCGCTTGTCAACGGTCCTGTCGCAATAATGACGGGCAGATCCCGCGGGATTTCCGTGACTTCGCCGTTGACGACTTCGATGAGGTCGCAGGCTTTGATCTTTTCGGTGATGTATTCGGAAAACCGTTCACGGTCAACCGCCAATGCACCGCCCGCAGGGACTTTGGTCGCGTCCGCGGCTTCGATGATAAGCGAGCCCATTCTGCGAAGTTCCTCTTTGAGCAGTCCCGATGCACTTGCAACAAGTTCGCTTTTTAAGGAATTTGAGCAAACGAGTTCCCCAAATCCGTCCCCGGTATGCGCCGGAGAACGCTTGACCGGCTTCATTTCGCACAATTCGACGCCGATCCCTCTTTTGGCTAACTGCCATGCCGCTTCACTTCCGGCAAGACCGCCGCCGATGACTCTGACTTTCATTCGTTATCTGTCGCTTCCGCGGTCTTTTTTGTTTTCGCGGAGGTCGCTTTCTTTGTAGATTTTGCCGTTTTCTTCGTCGCCGTCTTTTTGGCGGTCGTTTTCTTCGTTGTTTTTTTTGCGGCGGTCTTTTTTACGGTCTTTTTTCCCGTTTTTTCTGTTTTTTCTGCCTTTTCGGCGGCTTTCTTTTCCGCCGCCTCGGCTTTCGCCGCACGCTTTGCAAGGGCTTCTTCCCTCGCCGCCTGACGGACTTCTTCCGACATGAATTCCGCACATTTCGGGTTGGCGCAATAATTTTTCCGATATCCGATACCGCCGCGGAACATCGGCATACCGCAGGCGTCGCACTGTTGTGCCACCGGGGTATCCCAAGTCATAAAGTCACAATTCGGGAAATGTTCGCACCCGAAGTATTTATAGCCGTTTTTGGACTTCTTTTTGAGGATCTTGCCGCCGCATTTCGGGCAGATGCCGGGGGTTTCTTCGGTAATCGGCTTGGTGTTCTTACATTCCGGGTAACCCGGGCAGGCAAGGAATTTGCCGAACCTGCCGGATTTGATGACCATATTGCGTCCGCAAAGTTCGCATATAACGTCGGTAACCTCGTCCGGCACTTTCAAATGCTCGTTTTTCAAGGCTTCCTCGGCGTTTGCAAGGTCAGCGGCGAATTTGTCATAAAATCTCGAAATGATATTTTGCCACGGCTCGCGCCCTTCTTCGATACTGTCCAGTTCGTCTTCCATCTTAGCGGTGAATTTGACATCGACGATGTCGGAAAAACGGTCGACGAGCAGTTGGTTGACGACCTCGCCAAGCGGTGTCGGACGAAGATTTTTGCTTTCTCTGACGCAGTATTCACGGTCGAGAATGGTGGCAATCGTCGGCGCATAGGTACTCGGACGACCGACGCCCAGTTCTTCCATTGCCTTAATGAGCGTTGCGTAGGTGTATCTTGCGGGCGGTTGTGTGAAATGCTGGGAAGGCTCGATGGATTGCAGATCGAGTATTTCGCCGATTTTGAGATCCGGCAGTGACACGGTCTGTTCGTCGTCATCGACGTCGCGTCCTTCTTCATAAAGAGCCGTGAAGCCGTTGAACTTTACAACGGTGCAACCTGTGCGGAACAGATAATTCGACGCATTGATGTCGATCGAAACCGCTTCAAGTTCGGCGGCAGACATCTGGCTTGCGACAAAACGATCCCAAATCAGTTTATAAAGTTTCGACTGTTCGGGTGTCAGGCTCGCCCGAACACGATCCGGCGTAAGATTGACGTCAGTCGGTCGGATGGCTTCGTGCGCATCCTGCGCATTGCCCTTCATTTTGAAGATGCGTGCTTTATCGGGGCGGTAATTGTTGCCGTAACGGTTGGAAATGAAGTCGCGCACGCTGACAAGCGCCTCATCCGAGATACGGAGTGAGTCGGTACGCATATAGGTGATCAAGCCGACGGTGCCTATGCCTTCGACATCGACGCCTTCGTATAACGACTGTGCGATCGCCATTGTGCGTTGCGGTGTCATCGAAAGTTTTCTTGACGCTTCCTGTTGAAGCGTGGAGGTCGTAAACGGTGGCGCAGGCTGACGCTTTTTGTCGGTCGAGCGAATATCCGTGACCTTCCATTCACCGTCGCGTACGGCGGAAATGATCTTTTCCGCCGCGTCACTGTCTTTGAGTTCGACCTTTCCCGACGGATCACCGTAAAATTTCGCCGTCAGCGTCTGGTCGCCACGACCGAGTTTTGCTTCGATCGTCCAGTATTCTTCGCTGACGAAGGCACGGATTTCAAGTTCGCGTTCGACAATCAAACGAACACAGACGGACTGAACGCGTCCTGCGGAAAGACCTTTGCGCATTTTACGCCAAAGAAGCGGCGAAATCTTGTAGCCGACGATACGGTCAAGCACACGTCTTGCCTGCTGGGCGTCGACGAGGTCGTGGTCGATCGGGTGCGGGTTTGCGATATTTTGTTTGATCACGCGTTCGGTGATTTCGTTGAACTTGACTCGCTTGGCTTTTGCACCCAAGCCGAGAAGTTCGCTCAAATGCCACGAAATTGCCTCTCCCTCACGGTCGGGGTCGGTTGCGAGAAAGACGTCGTCGCTCTTTTCCGCCTCTTTGCGGAGTTCGTTGATGAGGTCGGCTTTCCCCTTGATCTGAACGTATTTCGGGGCAAAATTGTTTTCAATATCAATGCCGAGTTCGCTTTTCGGCAGGTCGCGCAAATGCCCCATAGAAGCCTTTACCTTATAGTTCGGGCCGAGGTATTTACCGATGGTTTTTGCTTTGGAAGGAGACTCAACGATTACCAAATAAGACATATTTTCTCTCCTGGGATTAGATTTTTTTATAGCATCCGTTTTAGCATCATGCCGGGGAGTACGGTGATCGCACCGCCGATTTCAAGCATCGTCACCTCTGCGAGCAATTCTTCCGACGCAAGTCCCGTTTTTGCCGAAACTTCGTCGACATGGATCACATACTCGCCGATTGCTTTCAAGATCCGCTGCTGCTTTTCATCGTAACCGGTCAAATCCGGCTCCGGCTTCGCCGGTCGTGACGACGCAGGAACCTGCCTCGACGCATCGTTCGGCGAATAAATTTTTCTCTCCACATTCAGTTTTTCGGGGAACAGTGAAATATATTCATCCAACACATCGTAACCCGAAGTGACCGAGGTCGCCCCGTCACGGATGAGTTGGTTGCCCGCAAGTGAAAGTCGGCTATCAACATTGCCGGGTACGGCGTAAACGTCCCTGCCCTGTTCAAGAGCGCAGTTGACGGTAATCATCGTACCGCTTTTGACATCGGCACGGAGTAGCACCGTGCCCAAAGAAAGACCGCTGATTATGCGGTTACGCCGCGGAAAATTCCATTTATTCGGCGAAGTACCCGGCGGATACTCGCTGATAATCGCACCGCGTTCGAGAATTTGCGAATACAGATAGGCGTTGGACTGCGGATAGATCACATCCACCCCCGATCCAAGCACCGCAACGGTCACACCGCCGGCTTTGAGTGCGCCTTCGTGTGCGCTTGTATCCCCGCCTAACGCCATGCCCGAAACGACGATCCCGCCGCCGGCACAGATTTCATACCCGATCTGACGACCGATGCTTTCGCCGTATTGGTCGATGTTTCGCGTGCCGACAACGGCAATGGCGGCTTCGTTGTCAAATCGCGGAAAATTCCCGCGATAATACAGTACAAGCGGAGCATCAATGAGGTCACGCAATCGGTTCGGGTACTCGGCGTCTTCGATCGAAATAACGCCGATGTTGAACGCCGCACAGTCGCGCAGGATCTCATCCATTCTTGTTAGCGACTTGTCTTTGAGCAGTTTGACCTTATTCTGACCGACGCAACCGGAGTCGAGATATTCTTTTTCACTAGCGAAATAAACCTTTTCGACCGTCCCGAAATAATCAAGCAGGGACGAAGCCGTAAGCATATCGTTCTGCAATGCCTCGGCAAGCCATATCCATTGACGAAGTTCGCTCATATAATCACACTTTCGGAAATTACTTTGTCATTTCCCACATGATGATAGCGGCAGCGGTTGCGGCATTCAGGCTTTCCGTTTTCCCGCACATCGGGATCGTCACTTCGCCGTCTGCAAGCCGCTTCAATTCATCGGAAACGCCGTTTCCCTCGCTTCCGATAATAACGGCGCAGTGGTGCAAATCCGCCTGACCTGCCACAAGTGCACCTTCCCGAATACCCGTGGAATAAAGCGGCACGTTTTTTCGTTTCAGTTCGTCGACAAGTGCCTCGTTTTGGATCGTGCGCACCTTCATGCGAAATGACGCGCCCATGCAGGCACGAATGGTTTTCGGATTATACACGTCGACGCAACCCTTGGCAAGATAAATTCCGTCCATACCGAATGCGTCAGCGGTACGGATCATCGTACCCATGTTGCCCGCATCCTGAATTCCGTCAAGTACGAGGAAATGGTTACCCTCGAATTCACGAATTTCTGGCATGGCGCAGGTGAACATCGCACCGGGGGAGGTTTCCATCGTCGTGATCGAAAGCATCAACTGCGTGGGGATCACGGCACATTCGATGCCTTTTTCGGCACATTTTTCCGCAAATCCGTCGATTTCGCGTTCTTCATCGAGTAGCACAACCCGGATTTCGACATTTTCGTTCAACGCTTCATCGAGAAGTTTCAAACCCTCACAGACGTATTCGCCGCAGGCATAGCGGTAATCACGCTTGACGGTCAGTTTGTGGATGTGGCGGATTGTCGGATTTTCTTTGCTCGATATTTTCTTTTCCATTTTTCCCCCGTTTGATCACCGAAAATCGGCAAATTTGCGTGCTTGCATAAAAATGCCAAAGCCAAGCCGTCGAAAATAACGGCTTGGCAAATGAACTTATCGGTTCCCGAGTTTTGCGTCCTCGTCGATGTAATGCTGAATGGCGAGTGCCGCAGACTGCATTAAAGGCTCGATTTTTTCGCCCGTTTTCCCATTTTGCTTTGCACGCATGGCAAGGCGGAATGTGGTGTCGATGGCGTCCTCACCGATAACTGCGGCGGCGGAAACAACGATGCTGTATCCGTCGTCGGTTTCTGCGGGATCAATGCCGTAGTTTTCGAGTTTTTCAAACCCATCCTGTGCAAGATAAATCTGATAAACTTCGTCGTCGATAATATAAAGCGTCGTTTCGCCGTCGAGGAAACTGAGTGCCACCTTTTGATCGGCGGTCGAAGACATATCGGTGGAGTTGTCGCCGATCATAATCGGGTTTGCCTGAATGGAAACAATCCCGTCGCCGCTGACATCCTTGACAACGGTCAAAAGGTCGCTTTCCATGTATTCAAGGATTTCTTCGCTGAAATAATATGGTGTGGCGGTGGTGATTTTGATATCGGGATCCGGCACAATGCTCAGTTTAAGAACGAGAATAAACGAAAACAGTACAACCGCACCGATGATGATCGGCGTCTTATAGTAGTACCAAAAATACTCGGTAAACCAGTGTTTAAATCTTTGCATTTTCGGGTTAGGCGTTTTCATTTTGATTGAACTCCCTTGATAAAAAAACGACTCTTTCGGACATCAATGCCGTAAATTCTGATTGATTATAGCATACCGTCCCGATGAAAAGCAACCTCATTTCGACAAATTTACAATTTGCTCACAGTTACTGAACATACAATATTATAATGAGCGTCCGTCGATTTTTCAAGTGTTATTTTTTTCGTTCTAATTTAATTGTATGATATTGCCCCGTATTTAACCATTTCGAATGCGTTTTCGTTGATTTGTTAGCCCGATTTATGGTATAATATTTACGATGAAAGGAGGTGCCGTTTATGACCGATCGAACCTATATCGCCATTGACCTGAAAACATTTTATGCGTCCGTTGAATGTGTCGAACGCGGTCTTGATCCCCTCAAAACCAATCTTGTCGTCGCCGACCTCAGCCGGACGGAAAAGACGATCTGTCTTGCGGTTTCGCCTTCTTTGAAATCCTACGGCATCTCCGGCAGAGCAAGGCTTTTCGAAGTCGTTGAAAAGGTGCGTGAAATCAACGCATCCCGCCTTCGCCGTTGTCCGGGCAGACATTTTTACGCGAAATCCTACGACCACAATGAACTGATGGACGATCCGGGGTTGGAACTCGACTATATCGTCGCCACGCCCCGTATGTCGCGCTATATGGAAGTCAGCAATCAGGTCTATCGGATTTATTTGAAATACATCGCCCCGGAAGATATTCATGTCTACTCCGTCGACGAAGTATTCATCGACGCAACGCATTATCTGACAAGTTATCGTATGACGGCGCGGGAATTCACGCGCAAACTGATCTCCGAGGTGCTAAAAGAAACCGGCGTCACCGCCACCGCCGGCATCGGCACCAACCTATTTCTTTGCAAGATCGCAATGGATATTGTCGCAAAACGGATCTCGCCCGATCGTGACGGCGTCCGAATTGCGGAACTCGACGAGATATCCTATCGCAAAAGTCTTTGGGAACATCGCCCGATCACCGATTTTTGGCGTGTCGGTCCCGGATATGCGCGAAAACTGGAAGCGGGCGGTATGCTCACCATGGGCGACGTCGCAAGAATTTCATTATACGACGAGGATCGACTGTATAAAATGTTCGGCGTCAATGCCGAACTTCTCATCGACCACGCATGGGGGTGGGAGCCGACGACCATTGCCGATATCAAGGCGTACCGTCCCGAAAACAACAGTTTGAGTTCGGGGCAGGTGCTTTCGCACCCCTACTCCTTTGATCAGGCAAAGATCGTCGTCGGTGAAATGACGGACGCGTTGGTACTCGACCTCGTAGAAAAACAACTCGTCACCGACCAAATGGTGCTGACCGTCGGTTACGATATTATAAATGTAACCGATCCGAAACTCCGCAGTCGTTATAAGGGACCGATTAAGGCGGACTATTACGGGCGTGAAGCCCCAAAGCAAGCCCACGGAAGCATCAACCTCGACGGACATACTTCCTCGACAAAAAGGATCATAGACGCCGTGAACGAACTCTACGACCGCATCGTGGACAAAAATCTCCTCATCCGACGGATGTATGTCGTGGCAAACCATGTCATCACCGATGAGCAGGCAAAGCAGGGGCGTGAAAATGAACAGATCGACCTTTTCGCGACAATGCGTACCGAGCAGGAAAAGAAGGCGGACGAGGAGGAGATCGAACGCGAAAAACGCCGTCAGAATGCGATCATTCTAATCAAGAAAAAATACGGCAAAAATGCTATTTTGAAGGGTACAAGTCTGCAAGAAGGCGCAACGGCAAAGGATCGCAATGCGCAAGTCGGCGGACACAGGGCATAATATGTACGATGATCTCATCTATCTGCCACACCATGTTTCAAAGACGCGAAAACCGATGTCCATGGCTGAACGTGCGGCGCAATTTGCTCCGTTTGCGGCGTTGACCGGGTATGAGGAGTCGCTCAATGAAACCGCACGCATAACCGACCAAAAAATCGAACTCGACGAAAATGCGATCGAAGAACTCGACGCAAGACTGCAATTTCTTGCCGATCACCTTTCCGACAAGCCGGAGATCACTGCGGTCTATTTTGTAAAAGACGAAAAAAAGAGTGGCGGCGCATATGTCGAGGTCACGGAACGCGTCAAAAAAATCGACGCAACCTCTCGCACACTCCTGCTCGAAATCGGTACGGTCATCCCGATCGACGACCTTTTTTCGCTTCATATTACGCACGAAAACATCTTTGACTGAAAAAAAAACAAAAATGCTTTCTTGAAATCGGAATTCAATACGCGTATAATGAAATCATCAAATCATTTCGGAGGAAAATTCATGAAAATCGGAGCGCAGTTTTACACCGTCAGGGATTACTGCAAAGACCTCGATTCATTTGCGGAATCGCTGAAAAAAGTCGCCGACATCGGCTACACCACCGTCCAGATTTCCGGCGTCTGCGAATACTCGCCGGAATGGCTGAAAGCGGAACTGAAAAAAAACGGACTACAATGCGTCATCACCCACACCAACGGCGATCAAATGGTCGCCGATCCGCAAAAGGTCGCCCGTGACCACGAAATCTTCGGATGCAAATACATCGGGATCGGAGGCTACGGCTTCGACGGCGAGGATGTGGAAATCTTCAAGACCAAATACTCCAGCGTTGCCGAAGTTTTCAAAAATAACGGACAATATTTTATGTATCACAATCACGCGCATGAGTTCAAAAAGATCGGCGATCAACTTATGATCGAATGGCTTGCGGACGCGATCCCCGCCGATCAAATGGGATTTACCCTCGATACCTACTGGGTACAGTACGGCGGCGGTGATCCCGCACAATGGATCGAAAAACTTTCCGGCAGAGTCCCCTGCATCCATTTAAAGGATATGGCATACGGTCAGAAAATGGCGCCGATCGGCGAAGGAAACATCAATTTTGACCGTGTTTTTGAAAAAGCGGAACGAGCCGGTACGGAATATATGCTCGTTGAGCAGGATGACAGCAACGGCGAAGATCCGTTTGACTGCCTGCGCAGAAGTTTCGACTTTCTCAAAGCGCAGGGTTTGAAGTAAGGAGTGTTTCACAATGGATAAAAAGATCAAAGTCGGTATCATCGGCATTGGCAATATGGGCTCCGGTCACGCCGCAAACATTTTAGGCGGCTCCTGCCCCGAATTTCAACTCGTCGCCGTAGCAGACATCAATCCAAAGCGCATTGAGTGGTTCAAAGGCGAGTATCCCGATGCAAAGGTTCGTTTCTTCTCCAACGCCGACGAAATGCTGAATAGCGGCGAAATCGAAGCCTGCATGGTCTGTATCCCCCATTATTTCCACGCCGAATACGCCATAAAATGTATCGAACGCGGAATTCATGTCATGGTCGAAAAGCCCGCGGGCGTTTACACAAAGCAGGTGCGTGAAATGAATGCCGTCGCCGCAAAGCACCCCGAAGTCGTCTTCGGCATGATGTTCAATCAGCGCACCAATCACATCTACCGCAAAATGCGCGAACTTGTTCAGTCCGGCAAATACGGTCAAATCCGTCGCACCAACTGGCTCATCACGACATGGTATCGCCCGCAGGCGTACTATGATTCGGGCGACTGGCGCGCAACATGGTCAGGAGAAGGCGGCGGCGTGCTTCTCAATCAATGCCCACACCAACTCGATCTGTGGCAATGGATCTGCGGAATGCCGAAAAAAGTCCAATCCCACCTGCATTTCGGCAAATGGCACGACATTGAGGTCGAAGACGATGTGACCACCTATGTCGAATATGAAAACGGCGCGACCGGCGTGTTCATCACCTCCACGGGCGACGCCTGCGGTACCAACCGCTTTGAAATTCAAATGGATCGTGCAAAACTCGTTGCAGAAAACGATGAACTCAAAGTCATTGAATTCGAGATGACAGAGCAGGAATTTTCCAAAACCAACACTTCCCCGTTCGGCTCCGTCCCGAACCACGAAATCGAAATCGTCACGGACGGCGAAAATCCGCAACACATCGGCGTAGTCAACGCCTGGGGCGGTGCAATTCTCCGCGGTGAAAAATTGGTCGCCAACGGTGCCGAAGGTATCAACGGACTGATGATTTCCAATGCCATGCACCTGTCGAGTTGGCTCGGAAAAGAAATCGAACTGCCCTTTGACGAAGACCTGTACCACAACGAACTGATGAAGCGTGTGGCGACCTCCCGCCGTAAGACCACGACCAAGGAAGTCTTCGCCGACACAAAAAATACCTATAACGGCACGAAATAACAAATACGACAACGCCCGGTATGTAAAACATACCGGGCGGTTTTCATTTTCTTGCCCACACTTTTGAGAAGGTGGTTAAGCAAGCAAAGCGAGTGATACCGGAAGATGTATCAATTTATCAAAGCACTCCGTTCAAAAAAATCTCAATCCCGATAAAAATCAGTATCGCACCGCCGAGAATGGATGCTCCGCTTGCGAGTTTCGTTCCGAATTTTTTGCCGATCAGCACCCCCGCCATACAAATGATGAATGTCACCACACCGATGGTGAGTGCTTCGATCAAAGCCTCAAACCACGCAAGTTCGGCGATCGTAAATCCCACGGAAAGCGCGTCAATGGATGTTGCAATACCCTGAACGAGAAGTGCAGCAAAGCCAAGTGCGGCGGTTTCTTCACATTCCTCGCAACCGCGATTTTTGATGCCCTCGATCAGCATTTTACCGCCGATGTAGCCGAGAAGTGCGAGTGCGATCCACGGAATGAATTTTTGAAATGCGCTGAAAATTGAGGCGATGGTATGAACGCAAAACCAACCGATCAGCGGCATTGCGATCTGAAAAAACGCAAAAACCCCCGCAATCCGAATCATCTTGCGACCCGCCATATTCGGCTCGTTGAGTCCGTTTGCAAGCGACACCGAAAAGGCGTCCATCGCAAGTCCGACGCCAAAAGCAACTGCGTTCAAAAAGAAAAGAAAATTCATAAAGCCCCCGTTAAATTACAAAATATCCAAAATCCAGTGCGCGATATTGGTTTGGTTCAAATGATATGCGATCGACGCCTGAATGAGCACACGTTGCGCCCCGTTTTCGTTCAAAACGAGATTGTTCGAATAGTATGATGTACCGCCATTTCCGCGTTCCGTCCAACCGATATATTCGCCGTCATCCCAATGGATGCCGTCCTCGCTTGTATAAAGAACGAACTGTTTCGGCAATTCGTCGGATTCACATCCCGACCGTCCGTGCAGGATATAGCCGCCGTTCACACTTGTGACCTGCGGATTGCGAATTCGTTTGGAACAATGCGACCGGATCACATCCGACCATGTTTTGCCGAAATCGTCGCTGACAAAAACATCGAGTTCATATTCGTTTTTAATGTTGTAGGTATACGCCGTCAGTTTTCCGTCGGGCGACAATTCAAGCGCGCCGTAAAAATGACCGAGTCCCGCATCAATTATGCCGCGTTCGTGAAAACTTTCGCCGCCGTCGGTGGATTCGAGAATTCGATAAATATGCTCCGGCTCATACGAAACAAAGCCCTTCACGCAGGGACTGCAAAATTGCAAAACATAGATATTGCCGTTTACGACGATCGCATCAAAAATACGACCTTCAAATTCGTTAATCTCACCCATTTCACGCCATGTTTCGCCGCCGTCTACACTTTTCAAATAAGTCGAAGTGAGGTACGGCTCCCACCCGTTCGGGTTGATACACCGCGTGCAAAAAAGCACGACCTCGTTTTCTTTGAGTGAAACCGCCTTTTCGCAGGAAACCGTGAACGGCAGGTTGAGAAACGCCTCCCACGAATAATCGAGTTTCACGGAGTCGCCCCATGTCCTTGCACCATCGACGCTTCGACGGTATTCGATCCATCCGAAGCCCTGATGACCGTCATTTCTTTCCCGCGAACAGTTCGAATAAAACGACAGTACCTTGCCCGGTGCATACTCGACAAGCGCGTGCGAAAGATGTCCGCTTCTTAGTGCAGTTTCGTGATCGACAAAAAGAATTCCCTCACTTGGCAATTGATTCGGCGAGATTGAATATTTTACCATAATATCCTCCAAAATCAGTCTTTGTTTAAGCAACAGACAATTTCATCCGCAGAAATGTTACGAATTTCGACTGAAACCGGGCGATCTTCCACCGCAACGGACAAAATATGTCCCGGAAGATCAATTGTTTTACCATAAATCGTCCGACCGTCTATTGTAATAAAAACTCCTTCAAGCAATTTTAGAACGGAAAGCGACCGAAAATCGAGCGAAAGTCCCATTCCGAGCAGTTTTGCGACACTTTCTTTCAGCGTCCATATCTGCAAAAATCGGTTTGCATCCTGCGAAACATAGGCGATTTCATCTTCCGTCAAGACGCGGTCGGCAATCGAGCGATGATCGGATTTTGCTTCAATGTCCACGCCGACCTCACAGTCTGCGGTTGCAAGCACGGAATACTGACCACTGTGTGAAACACTAATCTTTCGGTTGTTTGCGGAAAAAGGTTTGCCGAACGGACCGAATTCGATCATATTTTCGTCAATTCCCGCAATTCCCGCAATCAACGCCCCTGCCCCGATACAACGCAGGCGGTCTTCCGAAAATCGAAATCTCGACGCACGCTCCATTCGTTTCGGGAAATGTTTCAAACAGAGTTCGGTCGGGATATTCATCGTTTCGACCACGGAAAGCAGTGAAATCTGTACTTTTTCGGCGAATTCAGGCATTCCAGATCCTCATAATTTTCAAACAGTTTTTCCCGTTTACATATTCATATTTCATCCAATCGGTCAAATTTTTAACCAAATAGATGCCGATACCGCCGATTTTCGGCTCGCCGTCAAAATCGGGCAAATCGACGGCAAGCGGATCAAATGCGTCGCCGTCATCGGTGAACTGCATCGTAATAAAATTAACGCCCGCCTCATAGCGAACTCCGATCGTTCCGTTGCGATCCTCATACGCGTACTCGCAAATATTGGCACAGATCTCATCGACTACGACGCTGAGATTTTGACGAACGTTCTCGGGGCAATCCGTTTCGACAAGCAGTTCGTTCAGCCGATCTATGGCCGTTTTTGTGCCGAATTCATCGCCGGAAACATTCATTTCAACGATTTTCACAGCAGATTGATGATCAAAATGCACCGTCATAACGGTAATGTCGTCAAATTGATGCTCGTTGTCGGAAAATGCCATAACCTGATCGACAATGCCGTCGAGTATTTTTTTCGAGATCCGATCACCACGATCAATTTTCACCGAACGAACGACATCGAGCAACCGTTCGTCCCCAAAGGTGTGATCGTCCGAATCCCGTGAATCCGGCACGCCGTCGGTGCAAACCACCAACGTGTCCCCCGCCGATAATTTCAATATTCCCGTAGAGTATTTCCGGTCTTCAAAAGCACCGATAAACAACTGCGGATCGGATGATATCTCGTCCACACTGCCGTCGGAATGGCGCAGAATCGGCGGCAAATGTCCGGCATTTACATACTTTCCCATTCCCGTGCGGCAGTCGATACAACCCACCCACATCGTGACAAACATTCCCTTTGGGTTGTTTTTCACCAAATGCCGGTTGACCATCGTCATCGCACGTGCAAGGTCAATTCCGCTAGAATTCTCTCTGTCACGGTTGAGTGCATAACGAAGCGTACTTTGCGCACGCATCATAAACAGTGCGGCGGGCATTCCTTTATCCGAAACGTCCGCGATCACAACGGCAAGCAGATTTTCGTCGATCATAAAATAGTCGTAAAAATCGCCGCCGACTTCCTTTGCAGGTTGCAAAAATGCGTCGATGCTGACCGCGCCGTTTTCGGATGTGAACATTACCGATGGCATCGAGT
The DNA here is from genome assembly GCA_002315595.1 of Clostridiales bacterium UBA1758. Classification (GTDB taxonomy): domain Bacteria; phylum Bacillota; class Clostridia; order Oscillospirales; family UBA1758; genus UBA1758. Next base: position 27,763 of record DCHG01000050.1, read on the forward strand.
CAAATTGAAGATCGGACGCGGCGCTCAATTCCGCCTCATACTTCGATTGGCGCGTGGACATTTCGACTTGCGAGATGACCATTTTACGACCGCTGACCGAAATCACACAGGATATAAACCACGCAAGTAAGATCATACAAACGTGAGGAATAAATCTCGATGAGAACGCCTCAATCGGATACGCCCATATGGTAGCAGCCTGACGGGCGTGAAATTCAGAAAACAGATCAGAATACCGTTCAAGCAATAAATTAGCCGCAAACGTCGCCGAATACATCGCAAGCGTCATAATGGCAACGCCCGTTGTCAGCCGTTTGTCGTAGTATTTAATGCTGATAAGGATCGGTCCGAAAACCAAAAACATCGACGAAAGCGGATAGAGAAAATGTACAAGCCCGCTGAAAACGACAATCGCGGAAAGGATCAAATGCTTATCCCAGGGTTTCGCATATTTTTCATAAGCGATAAGAAGATATACCGCCGAGATCAAAATCGGACAAATAAGCAACACATAAGGTCCCCAATCCGTCCCGAAATTGACAATTCCCGCAATTCCCAACACCGAAAATCCAAAAATGATCGCACCGAAAAGCATCAGCATTCGAATGGCAATTTTGTTTGTGCGGATTTCGTTTTCACGAAAAACAGAGTCCATTTTCTCCCCTCCCTTCGTCAGATTTCAAGTTCGAAAAAGCCGAGTTGTTCCAGTTGTTTGAGCGCATTCACAATATAAGCATCGTCGGTGATATTCCACGAATAACCGACACAGTTGAGGATGTTAGCGGTAAACGAATTATCGTATCCGATCATATAACGATCCTCGGTATGTTCACGGCTGAGATACGCAATCAGTCCACCAACGGCATTGTTGGTATCGGTGTCTTTCAGTGCCGAATTCAGTCGGTCGCCGAAGACCGCATCATCGACGGCTTCCACCTTCAACCCCGCCGAATTCATAGCGCGTACGACATCGCTCATATAGATCGTGTGGATATTATTGGCGTGGAAAACCGTGTAACGGCGATCGGTTTTGGCAAGTGCGATCATGGCACCCGCGGTTTCGTCGATCGGCGAAAATTCAAGTGCACCCGAAAGTTGCGAATACGGAATACAACCGAGCGCGTAAAACCCGTGCAGTCGGCGCATAAATCCGTTGGTGAGATAGTTGATCTGGAATTCGCCGTCCGAGTAGCGAGGCATCAGATTGCCCGCACGCATGATCTTTGCGTCGAGTCCTGCTGCGACCGCATCCAAAATGATCTTTTCCGCCTTGAATTTCGACACAATGTATTGATTTTCAAGGGTTTGACCGAAGAAAAGTTCATTTTCGTGAATGGTCTTGTCCTTTGCAGGGTTGCCGTTGACGCCCTCGCCCGCAACACTGATCGTCGAAACATGGACAAGTCTTCTGCCTGCATTGCGGCAAAGTTCAACGAGATTGGCTACGCCCTCGACATTGACTTTTTCCAAAATATCACTGTTTGTAAAATGCTTGACGCAAGCGGCACAGT